>NZ_LZMG01000085.1:0-32137 GCF_001673615.1 Mycobacterium sp. 1245499.0 | reverse complement strand
CTGCCCGACGGCGCTTTGATGCGACGCGCGGCCTACGGGCTGGCCACCGAGATCATCGGCGAGTTAGCGGCGCGCACCGGCGGGGTAACCGGGCGACGTGTGTGCGCGGTCGTCGGCTCCGGAGACAACGGCGGAGACGCGTTGTGGGCGGCCACCTTCCTGTGCCGTCGCGGCGCGGCCGCCGACGCGATCCTGCTCAACCCGGAGCGCACCCACCGCAAAGGCCTGGCGGCGTTCCGAAAGGCCGGCGGTCGCGTCGTCGAAAGCGTCTCGCCGACAACCGATCTCGTCATCGACGGCGTGGTGGGCATCTCCGGCTCCGGAGCGCTGCGGCCCGCCGCGGCCGAGGTGTTCGCCGCCGTCAACGATGCCCGAATCCCGGTGATCGCCGTCGACATCCCCAGCGGCATCGACGCGGCGACCGGCGCGATCACCGGCCCCGCCGTGCGCGCCGCTAACTCGCCGATGATCTCGGTGGCCAGCCCGTAGGCCGCGCGTCGCATCAAAGCGCCGTCGGGCAGGCTGGCCAGCAGTGGCGCTTCGGCCTGGCGGATCGCGTCTACCGAGTAGTAATGCCGCATCAGAGTCAGATTACGTGGCACCGTCGCGGGGGCTTGGCGCCCACGGTTTTTCGGTTGCGCGCGGGCGCCGGCATCAGCTCGGGGTGGCCGGCGGCACGCGGCGGCGCACGATGCCCCGCAGGCGCGCCGGACCGAGCTGCCGGCTGCCCTTGGAACGCGTGCGCGTCATCGGGTAGAAGCACAGGCCGATCAGAATCGAGGTGAAGTGCCCGATGGCGGTGAAGTTCAGTTCGTTACCCATGGTGATCAGCGGGAAACCGAAGATGACGAACAGCACCCCGAGATAGCCCCAGCACCATGGCCGGGCGATGTGGTAGGTCAGCACGGCCATCACGCCGACCAGAAAATAGCTGACCCCGATGTCGCGGGCGTGCACCAGCCGTTGCGGGGCGTCATGGTCCTCGATCGCGAAGTAGAGGATGCCTTCGCTGATGTAGGTGGCCAGGATGTGCGAGCTCAATCCCACTGTGAGCCAGCGCAGCTGGCCGAGCCAGTGTTCGGCCGGCGCGAGAAACAGGGTGAACAGCAGCAGGTAGGGCTCGAAGTTCTTGCCGTCGATCCACAGCAGGCTGGAGAACAGGACATCGAGCGGATCCCTGCCCAGTTCGTGAATGTTGGTGGAGCGGTGCAGCAGTACCGAGTGCAGCTCCCTGCCGGTGAGATGGGTCTGGATGATCGTGGTGATCATCAACACCAACAACCAGCCATAGGTCAGCGGCGCGCTTGTGACGTAGTGCCAGACCGCCAGCGTCATGCTGCGCACTCGCCTGCGAACCGATGGATGCGCCACGACTCAACCTTCGCACGCGGGACGCGGCGCCGGACAGCTTCGGCGGCAAACACGCCGCCGGCGTCCGGCTACTTGACCGGTGCCGGTTCCGCCGGTACGGGCGCCGATACCGCCGGTGCGGCGGCGGGCGGCGGCTTCAAATGCCGCCACCAGCAGCCGATGTAGAGAATCATCGAGACCGCCAGCGCGACCAGCACCCAGATGACGACGGTGATGTCGACCCAGCTGCCGAACGGCGGCGAGCCGGGTAGCGCGTTGCGCAGCGGCACCACCGCGAACAGCATCGCCGCGTACCAGGTCGTCATCGGCGGCTGAAACGGCCGCCGGTCGCGCGCCGTCTGAATCGCCACGACGAGGGCCAGGCTGGCGATCGTGATCAGCACGCCGAGGATGACGATGGCAAACGCCGCGGTGCTCAGCGAGCGCCGCACGTTCAGCCGGTAGGGACCGTCCGCCTGGGACCTGGTGGCGGACAGCCGCCACCCGGACAGGTGGTCGACGAAGGTCACCGGCACATGGTCGGGCGCCCGGTCGGTGTCCGGGCCGTAGAAGATTTCGACTTCGATCGGCCCCGAGCGATATTGGTCGAAGGGCCACCGCTCGATCTGGCCCGCGATGGTCAGCGGGACCGCCATCAGGCCGGGCAGCATGCCCTTGGTCCAGGTGTGCCGGGACGGCATCGCCGAGGATCGCACGCGCAGGCTCAGATCGTCCTTGAGGTGGTGGGTTTTCGGGTCCAGCAACGCCGATCCGGGATTGAATGCCAGGTTGACGGCGAGCACGCTGTTGTTGGACTGGATGTCTTCGACGTTGATGGTCGCCGACGGCTTGTCGCCGTCGACGGCCGGAGCGGCGACGTCCAGACGTCGTCCGGTACCGCTCTGCGCGTACATCGCGACGGCTACCACGTATGCCGCGAGGATGAGGACGACAAGACCTACGACGCCGTACTTCGTGCCGGCCGATCGCATACTTCCTCCCGTACGGACGTAGCCCAACCCACCTGCCGCAAAAGCTTTCCAGGGCAATCTAATGGATCGGCTGCGTATTCGCCGGTGATACGGAGGAAGCGGCGCGAGCTGCTCCGCGCCTATTCGACGGTGACGGACTTGGCCAGGTTTCGCGGCTTGTCCACGTCGTAGCCGCGGGCCTGCGCGACCGACGCGGCGAACACCTGCAGCGGGATGGTCGACAGCAGCGGCTGCAAAAGCGTTGACACCGACGGGATTTCGATCAGGTGATCGGCGTAGGGGCGCACGGTGTCGTCGCCTTCCTCGGCGATCACGATGGTGATCGCGCCGCGCGCCTGGATCTCGCGGATGTTGGACAGCAGCTTGGCGTGCAGCACGGCCGACCCCTTGGGGGACGGCATGATGACGATGACCGGCAGATCGTCCTCGATCAGCGCGATCGGGCCGTGCTTGAGCTCACCGGCGGCGAACCCCTCGGCGTGCATGTAGGCCAATTCCTTGAGTTTCAGCGCACCTTCGAGCGCCACCGGGTAGCCGACGTGGCGGCCCAAAAACAGCACCGTCGGGGACTGGGCGAACTGGTAGGCCAGCGCGGCCACCGGCTTGATCGTCGCGATCACCCGCGCGACGAGGTCCGGCATCGCTTCCAGCTCGTGGTATTCGCGCTGCACCTCGTCGGGGTACTTGGTGCCCCGGGCCTGCGCCAGCGCCAGCCCCACCAGATAGTTGGCGGTGATCTGCGCCAGAAACGTCTTGGTGGAGGCCACCCCGATCTCCGGGCCGGCGCGGGTGTACAGCACGGCGTCGCACTCGCGCGGGATCTGCGAGCCGTTGGTGTTGCAGATGGCCAACACCTTGGCCTTCTGCTCCTTGGCGTGCCGGACCGCCTCGAGCGTGTCCGCGGTCTCGCCGGACTGCGAGATGGCGACCACCAGGGTGCTGCGGTCCAAAACCGGGTCGCGATACCGGAATTCGCTGGCCAGCTCGACCTCGACCGGCAGCCGCGTCCAGTGCTCGATCGCGTACTTGGCCAGCAGCCCGGAGTGATAGGCGGTGCCGCAGGCGACCACGAACACCTTGTCGATCTCGCGGAGTTCCTGATCGGACAGGCGCTGTTCGTCGAGGACGATCCGGCCGTCGACGAAGTGTCCCAGCAGGGTGTCGGCCACCGCGGCGGGCTGCTCGGCGATCTCCTTGAGCATGAAGTACTCGTAGCCGCCCTTCTCGGCGGCGGCCAGGTCCCAATCGATGTGGAACTCGCGGTATGCCCCGGGCCCCAAATCCTCGTTGCCGTCGAAGCCGGTGATCCGGTAACCGTCCGCGGTGATCACCACGGCCTGGTCCTGGCCGAGTTCGATGGCGTTGCGGGTGTGCGGGATGAACGCCGCCACGTCGGAGCCGACGAACATCTCGCCCTCGCCGATGCCGATGACCAGCGGGGTGGAGCGGCGGGCGGCGACGATGGTGCCGGGTTCGTCGGCGTTGGCGAACACCAGCGTGAAGTGGCCGTCCAGGCGGCGCAGCACCGCGAGCACCGACGCGGCGAAATCGCCCGCGGTGTCGCCGTGCCGATACGCCTGCGCCACCAGATGCACCGCGACCTCGGTGTCGGTGTCGCTGGCGAACTCGACGCCCTGGGCCTCTAGTTCGTGGCGCAGGTTGGCGTAGTTCTCGATGATGCCGTTGTGGACCACGGCGATCTTGCCGGCGGCGTCGCGGTGCGGGTGCGCGTTGCGGTCGGTCGGACGACCGTGGGTGGCCCACCGGGTGTGGCCCAGGCCGGTGGTCCCGGTCAGCGACGACGGCGGCATCTGGGCGACCGCCTCTTCCAGGTTGGCCAGCCGGCCGGCGCGACGGCTGATCGTCAGCGTGCCGTCACCATTGGCCAGGGCGACGCCCGACGAGTCGTAGCCGCGGTACTCCATCCGGCGCAGCGCGGCCATGACGACCTCGCAGGCGGGCTGCTGCCCGACATAGCCGACGATTCCGCACATTCTGAACAGGGTAGTGCAGGCGCGGCACCGACCCCGCACTCCGCGGCCGGGGTTGGGCCGCCCACCTGCGCAAAGGGCCGGCTGTGACCTTGCCCTACCGCCGGTTCTGGTTCCGCCGCGCATGAGCCCGGCGCCCTGGGCACCTCCGCCATTCACTCAACCGTCATAAACGGCGGGAACATTTTTCACCCGGTGTATTTGTGACGGTTTCGTGTCGGACCAACGTCCGCGGGACACATCGCCCTAATATTTGAAATGTCAGCAAAGGATGGAAATAACCGGAAAGCCGCGGAAGGACGAGCTGCTTGAAGCCAGACCGATCACGATCGCACAGCTTGTCGGCCACGCAGCCGCGGTCATCCGTTTGCAGTAGGGATTTCATTCGGTATCAGTCAGATGATCTGGCTACCTGGGACCACGCTTTTAGCCGAGCAATGAATTTTTGTTGTCAGTGGTTGTTAACCGGGAATTGTGCAACGGGTCGTATTGAGATGCGTAACTTTCTCCGACCGCCCGCCGGGCGCCATGGGAGGCAATCATGACCGCAGTTCGCTACGACGACGTGGTGCCCGCCGCGACGGCGTCGGCAGCCACGCAACCGGCCTCGCCGCGCCGGCGGCCGTCGGCCGGTCCCGCGGACCCCTTGATGGCCATGACCACCCGCTTGCTGTCCATCCCGCTGCATCAGCTCTACGCGGCGCTGTGGCGGGTGGGTGTCCTCGAGGTCAGGGCCTAGCCGAAGGATGCGCTAACGTCAACGCGTGGCCCGCATCCGCAAGCTCGTCGCAGCTCTCAGCCGCCGTGGTCCGCATCGGGTTTTGCGTGGTGACCTGGCCTTTGCCGGGCTGCCGGGGGTGGTGTACACCCCCGAGGAGGGGCTGAATCTGCCCGGGGTGGCGTTCGGTCACGATTGGCTCGCCGGTGCGGCCCGGTATTCGAACCTGCTCGAGCACCTCGCGTCGTGGGGCATCGTGGCCGGCGCGCCCGACACCCAGCGCGGCCTGGCGCCGTCGGTGCTCAACTTCGCCTTCGATCTCGGCACCGCCCTGGACATCGTCTCGGGCGTGCGCCTGGGCCCCGGCAAGATCAGCGTGCATCCGGCCAAGCTCGGCGTGGCCGGTCACGGTTTCGGCGGCTCGGCGGCGGTGTTCGCCGCGGCCGGCATGCCGGCCAAGCCCGTGGCGGTGGCGGCGATCTTTCCGAGCGTCACCAGTCCGCCGGCCCAGCAGCCGGCCGCGACGCTGCAGGTTCCCGGGGTGATCTTCGCCGCGCCGGGCGATCCGAAAGCCCTGAACTCGCATGCGTGGCCGCTCGCCGACGTGTGGGACGCGGCGACGCTGCGCATCGTCAGCAAGGCCGAACCCGGTGGCCTGGTCGAGGGACGACGGCTGACCAAGGTGGTGGGCCTGGCCGGACCGCACCGGCGCACGCAGCGGTCGGTTCGGGCGCTGCTGACCGGCTACCTGCTGTATGCGCTGGCCGGCGACAAGAAGTACCGTGACTTCGCCGACCCCGACGTGCACCTGCCGCGCACCGACGCGATCGACCCCGAGGCTGAAGCGATTCCCACGGAAGACAAGATCGTCGCCCTGCTGAAGTGAGAAGGCGTGGCCGACGGGGTAATTGCCCCGTATGTCGACCGTGCAAGCGCTCTACGACCGCTGGATCATCGAGCTGTGGAACGGCGCGCCCATCGCGCCCGAGATCGTCACCGACGACTTCGTGGGTCATTGGCCGGGCCGGGAGGTCTGCGGACCCCAGGAGCTCGCACAGATGGTCGAGCAGACCCGAAACATGTTCTCGGACTTGAGTTTTGCCATCGAGCTCGGCCCGCTGTGTGACGGTGACCTGGTCGCGGGCCGCTGGGTGGGCACCGGCCTGGGCCCGGACGGACCGGTCTCGTTCACCGGCAACGACATCCTGCGCCTCGCCGCCGACGGTCAGCGGTTCGCGGAGTACTGGACGGGCACTTCGGCGGGCTGACGGCCTTGGGCCGCGCGGCAGCGTGGTAAGTGTCAGTGATGAGAATCGGGATCGCTCTGAACTATTCGGGCGGCTTTCACGAGGCCGTGGATCGCGTGGTCGAACTCGAGAAGTCCGGCATCGAGGTCGCGGTGGTGGCCGAGGCGTATGCCTTCGACGCGATCAGCCAGCTGGGATACCTGGCCGCCAAGACCAACTCGGTCGAGCTGGCCTCCGGGGTGTTGCCCATCTACATCCGCACCCCGTCGCTGCTGGCGATGACCGCCGCGGGGCTGGATTACGTGTCGGACGGGCGTTTCCGCCTCGGCATCGGCACCTCCGGGCCGCAGGTGATCGAGGGGTTCCACGGCGTCCCGTTCGACGCCCCGATCGGGCGCACCCGCGAGATCGTGGAGATCTGCCGCAAGGTGTGGCGGCGCGAACGCGTGCAGTACGACGGCAAGCACTATCAGCTGCCGCTGCCCGCGGACCGCGGCACGGGATTGGGCAAGCCGCTGCAGCTCATCAATCACCCGGTGCGCGAACGCATTCCGGTCAGCATCGCCGCGCTGGGGCCCAAGAACGTCGAGCTCACCGCCGAGATCGCCGAGGGCTGGCAGCCCGTCTTCTATCTGCCGGACAAGGCCGACTCGATCTGGGGCGAGTCCCTGGCGGCCGGTGCCGCCAAACGCGATCCCGCGCTGGGGCCGCTCGATGTGATGGTGCACGCGTCGCTGGCCATCGGCGAGAACCTCGACGAGCGGCTGGCCTGGGTCAAGCCGCAGCTGGGCCTCTACATCGGCGGGATGGGCGCCAAAGGCCGCAATTTCTACCACAATCTGGCGACGCGCTACGGGTTCGGCGAGGTCGCCGACCGGATCCAGGAGCTGTACCTGTCCGGCCGCAAGCAGGAGGCCATCGACGCGGTGCCCGACGAGTTGGTGCGCGGCATGTCGCTGATCGGCCCGCGCGGATACGTCGCCGAACGCATGGCCGCCTTCGCCCAGGCCGGGGTGACCACGCTGTTGGTGAACCCGCTGTCCACCGACCGGGCCGAATCCATGCGCTTCGTCGAGGAGGCTTTGCGGCTGCGGCCCGTCTGAGCGGTCATTGCCCCGCCTGCGGAAGCTGGTCGGCGGCAATCTCGCATGGCGTTTTCGCCTGGTCGGCCTGCGGCGCCGGCTCGGCGGCGGTGGTCTCGGCGGTGGGGGCGGGCTGCTCGGGCTGGCCGGCCAACTCATCGATGCGGTGGGCGGGCTGATTGGATCGGCGGGTGACGGGCCGGACGGCGCGGACCCCTTCACCGACGGTGGCGAGGATGGCTTGGACGAAACCCCGTTCCACCCAGAAGATCTCGAGGACGCCGACGCCAAGGCGCCCGCCGACGACGCGCCCGCCGGCCAGGCCGCCGAGGATGGGCAGGCCCAGCCCGTCGACGAAGCCGCGCCGCCCCCACCGCCGAGACCACCGCCGCCGAGCCCTCCGCCCAGATCGCCACCACCGAGTCCGCCGCCCAGGTCACCGAGTCCGCCCAGGCCGTCCGCCGGCATGCCCAGGGCATCGCGGATCCCGGCGCCCCAGTCCGCGGGAGGCGGCGGCGCGGCAGCGACGGGCGCCGGCGCCGGACTCACCGAATCCGGTGCGGCGGTGACCGGTACGGGCGCGGCGGTGAGCGGCGCGGCGGCGGCCAACGTCGGTGCGGGTTGCGCCGGCGGGGCGAGCGGCACCGGCGCAACACCGGTTCCGAGATCACCGGGAAATTCGAAGCGCGCCGTCGGGACGGCGGCCATCTTGTCGATGACCATGGCGTAGGACGTGTCGACCCCGTCCGACGCCGACCGCACCCCGGTCAACCAGTCGTTGCGAATGTCGTTGTCCACGTAGGGCATTACCTGTTGGCGGATCACGTCCGCCGGGCCGTCTCGGTCCCCGGCCATGACGGCGGCAGCGGCGGCGAGCCATGCCGGCCGGTGGGCACGCACCCGGTCGTCGACGGTGATGACGGTCGCCACCTCCGAATCGACCAGGTACCACAGGTTGTCGCGGAGTGACTCGTACCGTTGGGCCGCCGCGCGCAGTTCGCTGGCAACGGCGTCCGCGGCGTCGCAGTGCCGTTGCAACAGCTGCACCGCGGCGTCCCCGCCCGGGCCCGTCCACGCCGCGGCCAGCTCGGCCACCTGGGCGCGCTGCATGCGCAACGCTTCGGCCGCCACCACGCCCGCCGCCCGCAGCTCCGCACAGTCGCGGTCCAGCGCGCGCAGGTCCAGGCCGTCCTCGCCCGCATACCACTCCCGGACGCGGGCGGGATGCGTTGTCAGATCAGCGTTTTCGTAGCCCAACGCATGACAGGCCTGCACGTAGGCCTGGGTGTGCTCGACAAAATCCCGGCCCTCGGCGAGCCGGGCGGCCACGTCCAACC
This sequence comes from Mycobacterium sp. 1245499.0, assembly GCF_001673615.1. Taxonomy (NCBI): domain Bacteria; kingdom Bacillati; phylum Actinomycetota; class Actinomycetes; order Mycobacteriales; family Mycobacteriaceae; genus Mycobacterium; species Mycobacterium sp. 1245499.0. The sequence continues at coordinate 23,420 of NZ_LZMG01000085.1, read as the reverse complement.
GGTCGGCCATCGGCTAGGCGATCCGCGCCGCGGCATACAGGTCGGCGTCGGCGTAGCGTTCGGCGCTGGACCGCAGCGCGACGGCGATCTCCCCCGACGCGCGCCCCCACTGCGACACCTGCGCCACCAGCCGCTCGACTTCGACGCGCAGGGCGTCACCGCGCGCGGTGTGCGCCCGCCCCGCGGCGGCCCCGCCGAACGCCAGCCTGGCCAGGTGATCGCTCACCGCGCGGTCGATGAAGTCGGCCGCCATGGCGAATTGATTGGCGACCCGCTGTGTGGCCGGCGCGTCGAACTGGGTGACGGCAAAGGGTCGTGTTCCCCCAACGGATTTCATGCCTTATCCGACGCCCGCCGACGCGGCGGGGTTCCGCTGGGTTAGGAGATCTACAGCGCGTCGCTGACCGCTTCGGCGACTCGGGTGGCGATCCGCGCGGCGGTGTCCTTTTCCGGCGCTTCCACCATGACGCGGATCATCGGTTCGGTTCCTGAGGGGCGCAACAGGATTCGGCCGGTGTCGCCCAGCTCGGCCTCGGCCTGCGCGAGGGCGGTCTGAACCGCGGGCGCGCTGGCGGCGGTGTCCTTGTCGGCGACGGTGACGTTGATCAGCACCTGTGGCAACGTCTGCATGGCCGAGGCCAGCTCGGCCAGCGACGAGCCGGTCTGCACCATGCGGTTCATCAGCCGCAGGCCGGTGACGATGCCGTCACCGGTCGAGCCCAGCGCGGGCATCACGATGTGCCCTGACTGCTCGCCGCCCAGGCTGTAGTCGCCGGCCCGCAACTCCTCCACGACGTAACGGTCGCCAACGCCGGTGGTGCGCACCGTGATTCCCGCCGAGCGCATGGCCAGGTGCAGGCCCAGGTTGCTCATCACGGTGGTGACCAGCGTCTTGGACGCCAGCTCGCCGGCCTCGTGCATCGCCGTCGCGAGCACCACCATGATGTGGTCGCCGTCGACCAGGTTGCCTCCTGCGTCGATGGCCAGGCACCGGTCGGCGTCGCCGTCGTGCGCCAGGCCCAGGTCGGCGCGGTGCGCGACGACCGCCGCGCGCAGCGAATCCAGGTGCGTCGACCCGCAGTTGTCGTTGATGTTCAGGCCGTTGGGGTCGGCGTTGATGGCGATCACCCGGGCGCCGGCCGCGCGGTAGGCCCGCGGGGCCACCGCGGAGGCCGCGCCGTGGGCGCAGTCCACCACCACGGTCAAGCCGTCCAGGCGCAGGGTGCTGGCCTTGCTCAGGTGGCGCAGGTAGCGGTCGGCCGCGTCCTCGGCGTCGATCACCCGCCCGATCCCGGCGCCGACCGGGCGCAGCCCGGGATCGACAGGGACATCAGCCAGCAACGCTTCAATGTCATTCTCGGTGCCGTCGTCGAGCTTGTGGCCGCCGGGGCCGAAGATCTTGATGCCGTTGTCGGGCATCGGGTTGTGCGACGCGGAGATCATCACCCCGAAGTCGGCATCGTAAGCGCCGGTCAGGTAGGCGACCGCGGGGGTTGGCAGCACCCCGACTCGCAGCGCGTCGACGCCCTGACTGGTCAACCCGGCGATCACCGCGGCCTCCAGCATTTCGCCGCTGGCCCGCGGATCGCGGCCGATCACCGCGACCCGCCGCCCTGGTGCCGGCGCGCTCGCCAGGTGCCGCGCCGCCGCCGAACCCAGCGCCAGCGCCAGCTCCGCGGTCAACTCGCGATTGGCGACCCCACGGACACCGTCGGTGCCGAATAGTCGACCCATGCGAACAAACCTCTCACAGTTGTCGGGCTAGCACCTAACGTGCCCGTTCCTTTGTGAATGAAACCGGCCATGCCGGGGCGCAGACACGCCGCAACCGGCCACAACTTGTGCACCGCGATGCCAAGTTGTGGCCGGATAGCGATCGCTCGATCAGCGCTTGCTGTACTGAGGCGCCTTGCGGGCCTTCTTCAGGCCGTACTTCTTGCGCTCGGTGGCACGCGGGTCACGGGTGAGAAAGCCGGCCTTCTTCAGCGGGGGCCGGTCCTCGGGCTGCGCCAGGATCAGCGCCCGCGCGATGCCCAGCCGCAGCGCGCCGGCCTGCCCCGACGGACCGCCGCCGTGCAGCAGCGCGTAGATGTCGAAGCTGTCCACCCGGTCGACGGTGACCAGCGGGGCCTTGATGAGCTGCTGGTGCACCTTGTTCGGGAAGTAGCCCTCCAGGGTCCGGCCGTTCAGGTTGAACTTGCCGGTGCCGGGCACCAGGCGCACCCGCACCACGGCCTCCTTGCGGCGGCCGACGGTCTGGATGGGCCGGTCGAAGACGAAGGACTCGGCGGGCGCGGCGACTTCGGCGGTCTCGGAGGCCTCCACCGGGGCCTCGGTCACCTCGGCGACCACTGTTTCTTCTGCGACTTCTGGGGTGTCCGGGTTCTCCGGGTTTTCGGGGTTTTCGGGGTTTTCCAAGGCCTCGGTCGTTTCGGTCACTGGGCCACCTGCTTGATCTCGTACGGGACGGGCTGTTGTGCGGCGTGGGGGTGCGTCGGGCCGGCGTAGACGTGCAGCTTGCGCGCGATCTGGCGGGCCAGCTTGTTCTTGGGCAGCATGCCGACGATCGCGTCCTCCACGACCCGGTCGGGGTGCTTGTCCATCAGCTCGCGGATCGTCCGGCTGCTCAGACCGCCGGGATACCCCGAGTGGCGGTAAGCCAGCTTCTTGTCCAGCTTCTGGCCGCTGAACGCGACCTTGTCGGCGTTGATGACGATGACGTAGTCACCGCCGTCGACATTGGGGGTGAACGTCGGCTTGTGCTTGCCGCGCAGCAGGGTGGCTGCCGCGACGGCAAGGCGGCCAAGCACCACGTCCGTGGCGTCGATGACGTGCCACGACCGCGTGGTGTCACCCGCCTTTGGCGTGTACGTAGGCACAGCGCTTACCTTCTTTTCTCGAGGTGGATCCCGGTATGACCCGGGGGCCGGTCAGGCGTTCGCGGTAAGGGCTTGGTCTCGGCGACCGACATTGACCCGAGGCCCCGGCGTACCGCACGCCAACGGAGCAGCTTACCGACCGGCGTCCCCGCAGGTCAAAATGACTGTGTGGTCCCGACGGCTCTCCCCCGTCAGGACCACACAGTCTCACGGCGCGGCTCGAACCGCGCGGTGTCCCTTCGGCCGCTACCGCGCCCAGCTGCCGGCGGCCCGGCGGTCGGCGTTGGCCACCTCTTCGGCGCCGTCGCGTACCGCGTTTCCCAGCTCGGCCAATATCTCGTTGAGCGCCGTCGCCGACTGATGCCATTTCAGCTGTTCGGCCTGGTAGGCGGTGGCCGCTTCGCTGGTCCAGAGTTGCCGCAGCGGTGCGATCTGCGAGCTCAGCTCGTCGAGCGCGGCGTTGAACCGGGCAGACGTGGCGTGGATGTCCTGGCGCACCGAGTGTTCGATTTCGCCGAAGTTATAGGAAAGCACCGGGTCCACGGGGATCCTCTCTCCTCACAGGTTTCCGCCGGCGGCGGCGATGTGGTGTGCGTGGTTATGGCCGGCCTCCTGCAGGGTGGCGGCGTTGTGCCGAATGGTGTCGGCGATCGTACTCAGCGCGTGGTAGAGCCTCAGCGACTCGGCGTTCCAGCGGTCCATCACGTCCTTGAAGCGCGCGGCCGCCAGCCCGCCCCACGCCGAGTGCGGCACGCCGTTCATGCGGCCGACGAATGCCTGCAGCATCGCCCGGATTTCCTCGTTGCGGACGTCGGTGGTACCCGCGACCGACCGCATCAGGTCGAAGTCGGCGCTCAGTGCATTTCCGGACATACCAATTTCGACCTGCGCCGTGGCCCTTTGGTTCCACCGAGTTTTCAGCCGATCGCGTGGGCCGATCGCACCGCCCGTTCGCAGGCATCGCGCACGGTGTTCTCGTCGCCGGGCCGGCTCTGGCAGCCGATGCTGATCCGGACCGGGCCGTCCAGCAGCACGGTCCAGCGCACCTGATGGCCGGCGCGCACCTCGCGGTATGTCACCGCCGGTCGGCCGGCGCTGGTTGCGGACGGGTCGAAGTCGACGAATACGCCGGGGGGCTCGGCGTCGATCGCGCGCTTCAACCGGTCCGCGGTGCCGTTCAGTGTCTCGCCCGCTACCGGGGACTGGGTGATGTGCAAGGCGACGTCGGGATCCGTCGGGGACGTGACCTGTACGCGCGCCGAACCCGGCCCGCTGAGCACCCGTTGCGTCGACCAGGTCGTCGGGACCGACAGCGCCACCCGGCCTTCCACCAGAAAGGTTGTGGGCGCGGTTGCCACCGGTTTGGGCGCCGCGGCGCCGGGCCGGCCCCTGGTCAGCGCCGTCGGCGCCGCCGCGGCGACGACGATCAGGGCCGCCCCGAGCGCGCTCAGCGTGCGACCGCGCCATCGGACGGCGCCGGCGGATGGGCCGGCAGCCCGCGCGGGGCGGGCGGGCCGTGCGAGCCGGACCAGCCGGATGTCGTTGATCTGGTGAGTGTTCGGGCTTTCCGGTCCGGTTCCGCGCACCGCGTCGGCGATCAACGTCGCCAGCGCCGACGCACCGGTGACGGTGCTCGGCGTGTCGATCAGCACGGCCGCGGGGGCCATCCCGGCGACGATGTCCGCGACGTCGTGGGCGACGGACTGCGGTTCGGCATTGCGCGGTACGGCGGTGACCTCACTGGTGGTGATCGCCACCAGTCGCTCGGCGATTTCGACCACCACGGTCGCGTCCGGCGCGGCGCCGGACGCCTGCATCAGCAGCGACGACCGCGTACGCGTCCGGACCTCGCCCGCCACGGCGGCACCGGCCGCGCGCACCACGCCCACCCGCGCGGCCGACCACCACGACGGATGCACGACCACCAGCGCCTCGCAGTGCCCGCGGATTGCCGATCGCAGCGCGGTTTCCCACAGCGCGTCAACGGCCACCGGGCGCTCCCCCACCAGCGCCACCCGGTCGTCTATCGCATCCAGCGCGGCCCGCACGGTGTCGAGCGACTCGGCATCAACGACAGTGCCTGTGGCGCAACATAATCGGCGGATGGTGCCCGGGCCGGCTTCGACGATCGCGGGATGCTCGTTCATGGCGGGCTCCAGGCGACCTGGACGAGTTCTTCGCCACCGCCGCGAGTGGTCAGCACGCCGCGGCCCGGCGGCAATCTCAGCGACTGAGTGGAACCGAACGACCCGCCGTCGCCCGGGCATCCGCTCATCGTCAGCGTCGTGCAACCGAGGTCGCGCAGGCTCGCCAGCAGTGGCTCGAACATCGCGCGCTCGAGGCCGCCGCTGCGCCGGGCAATGACCAAATGCAATCCCAGATCCGCCGCGTACGGCAAGAATTCGACGATCGGCCCCAGGAGGTTGCCCGCCGGGGTGGCGACCAGGTCGTAGTCATCGACGATGACGTAGAGCTGCGGTCCGGACCACCAGGTGCCGCTGCGCAATTGGGCCTGGCTGGCGTCGGGCGGCGGCATCCGCGTCCGCAGCGACTCGAGCAGGTTTTGCAGCGATACGGCCAGGGCGGCGGGTGACATCGCGTAGCCGTCGAGATGGTCCGATTCGACGACACCGAGCAGGGTGCGGCGGAAGTCGACGACCAACAGCCGGGCCTGCGTGGGCGTCCTCGTCCGCACGATCTCCCGGCACAACGTCCGCAGCGTGGCGGTCTTGCCGCACTCGTTGTCGCCCAGCACGAGCAGATGCGGCACTCGCGCGAAATCGATTGCCACCAAATCTAATTCCCGCTCTCGCAGACCCAGCACCATCGGCGCGCCCGGATCCGGTTTCGATCCGCGAACGATATCCTCGCGATCCACCCGCAGGGGCAGTAGCGGTATCGGCGGGGCGACCGACGCACCGGCGGGGACCTCGGCGATGGGCGCGGCGATCACCATCTGCAGGCCCTCGGGGGAAAGACCTCGGCCCGGTCTGTCGCGCGGCACATGCTGCGCGGCCCGGCGGTCGATTTCGGAATCGGCGGGGTCGCCCAGCCGTAACTCGATGCGGCTGCCGATCTGGTCCCGCAGCGAAGGCCGGACCTCGGCCCACCGCGTTGCCGACAACACCAGGTGCACGCCGAACGAAAGCCCGTGGGCCGCCAGCGCGATGATCGGCTCCGCCAGTGATTCGAATTCTTGGCGCACGCTCGCCCAGCCGTCGATGACGAGGAACACGTCGCCGAACCGATCGTCGCTCATGCGCCCCTGGCGGTATTGGGCGATCGAGGCGATGCTCTGCTCCCGAAACAGCGCTTCGCGGCGACGAATGACCGACTCGCATTCGGCGACTATCCGGCCGGCCAGCCGGGGATCCGCGCGTCCGGCGACCGCGCCGACATGGGGCAGCGCGTGCACCGTCGACAGGGCCCCGCCACCGAAATCCAGGCAGTAGAACTGCACCTGCCCGGGATCGTGCGTGGCGGCCAGGGCGGTGATGAGCGTGCGCAGCGCCGTCGACTTTCCCGCTTGGGGCGCGCCGACCACGGCCACGTGGCCTGCGGCCCCGGACAAATCGACGATCAGCGGTGTCCGGCACTGATCGAAGGGGCGGTCGACGCTGCCGATGGGCACCGTCAGGCGTCCCGGCATGCGGTCGGCGTCGGCCAGTAGGGTCTGCAGCGCCGGTGCCGGCCCGAGTGGGGGCAGCCAAACCCGGTGCGCGGGCGGGCCTTGGCCGGACAACCGGTCCAGGACGGCGTGCGAGATGTTCCTTTCGGGCTTCCCCCTCGCCGTGACGGCCCGGGCGACGGCACCGGTGGCGCCGGTGCTGAACACCCGCACGCCACCGGCCGTCGCGACGGGGACCCGAGCCGGCGTGTACGTGGGCAGCGGCGCCGAAACGGAGGCGGCCTGGAAGCGAATCGGTTCGCCGCCGCTCACTCGCAGGAAGCCGCAACCGGGGGCGCTTGGCAATCGGTAGGCGTCGAGGTTGCCCAGCAGGGTTTGGGATTCGGCGGCCGACAGCGTCTTCAGGCAGAGTCGATACGAGAGGTGGGCGTCCAGCCCACGTAGCCGGCCCTCATCGAGGCGCTGGCTGGCCAGCAGCAGGTGCACGCCCAGCGACCGGCCCAGACGGCCGATGGCGACGAACGTGTCAGCGAAATCGGGTTGCTGGCTGAGCAATTCGGAGAACTCGTCGACGATGACGAACAGCGTGGGCAGCGGGGGCAACGCCGCACCGGCCGCCCGCACGCGCTCGTATGCGGTGACGCTGACGCAGCCCGCCGTCCGCAGCACTTGCTGGCGGCGGTTCATCTCGCCGGCCAGGGCCTCGCGCATCCGGGCCACCAGCGGCGCGTCGTCGGCCAGGTTGGTGATCACCGCCGCCACATGCGGGGCGCTCGCATAGTCGAGAAACGTTGCGCCGCCCTTGAAGTCGACGAGCAGCAGGTTCAGCGCCTCCGGCGAATTGTGGGCCATCATGCCCAGCGCGATGGTCCGCAGCAGCTCCGACTTGCCCGACCCGGTGGCGCCGATGCACAGCCCATGTGGGCCCATCCCTCCTTCGGCCGACTCCTTGATGTCCAGCTCGATGGGCGCACCCTGCGCGGTGATTCCGATCGGTACGCGAAGGCGGTCGCGGTGGCGTTGACCGCGCCACAGCGTGGCCGGGTCGAAACGGTCGGGATCGGAAAGCCCCGTCAGCTCCGGCCAATTGGGGCCCGCACCCCTCGAGCTGTCCGCGTGCGGATGGTACCCGGCCAGCCGGCGGGCGCAAACCAGCGCGTCGATGGGCGACATCTGGTCGGGGCACCATCCCGGCGCCGGTGGGTCCGGCGCCGCGATGCTCAGCGGTGCGCCCTCGCGGGCGTTGCCCACGCCGAGGATGGTCGCGCCGACGATGGGGCCGGTTCCGTCGGCCAGATCGGTGACCACCACCACGTGGGCTCCTTGCACCGCGGCGAGCGCGCGCCGCGCCTGCGCACCACCCGAATAGACCATCCGCACCGGGCCCACCGCGTCGGCATCGGTCGGATGTTGGTTGTGCGGCAGCCATTTCAACCAGTCCCAGCGCTCGCGGTTCTCACCGTCGATGGCGGCGGCGATGAGGACTTGATCGGGTGCGTGCAGCACCGCGAGCTGGCAGACAATCGCCCGCAGTAACCCGCGCGCCTCGGCCGGGTCGCCGTCGACCCGCACCACTGCCCCGCCCCGAAGGTCGATCACGACCGGAGCGCGGATCGTCGCGTGCGCCTCCAGGAAGCGCAGTAGCGCCAGCGCGGTGACCGGATCGCGATGCTGCGGCGCAGGAAGCGACGGCGCGACCAATCGGCGAGCCAGCGGCTGGGGGCCAACGCCCACGCGCACGAGACCGCATTCGGCACCGTCCGGTCGCCGCTCCCACATCCGCGGACCGCCGATCAAGGTCCACAGCGTGTCGGGATCGGGATGGTCCCGGATCGACGAGTAATGCTGTGCCGCGGCGATTTCGGACACGGACCGGCTCAGCCCGCTCAGGTAGTCGAGGTATTGGTCGCGGTCGGCGTCGATGCCACCGCCGCGACGGCGGGTGCCACCGGTCAGCGCGGTCAGCACGGCCGAGACCAGCATCATGGCGGGAAATGCCAGAAACATGGGAGTGCGGGCCGGACCGTTCCCGGCACTGAGCACGGCGGCCATCAGGCCCATGCACACCAGGGACAGCACCACGGGAAGTAGCCGCGGCAACAAGCCCGATGCTGCCGCGGGCGGGAGGCCCGGCGGTGCGTCAACAACGATCTCCGCGGCCGGCATCCCCGACACCGCCGGCAAACTCTGGGTCACCTCATCCCCTTCCCGGTGCGATGACGGTAAGTAGCACCGACATCGGCGACAAGTCACCTGTGGACAGCCGGACACCGCAACGCTCGAACCCGGTTATGTTGTGCCTCAGTCCGACCGAAGGGTTCGCCGTTGCCTGCAATCGATACCGGGCTGCGACGCGTCTGCGTGCATTGGCAGACCGCAGCCGTCGATGTCGCCCTGCCCGCCGAAATCCCTGTCGCCGTGTTGCTTCCGTCGATCGTCGACCTCCTCGGTGTCGACTGCCCCGACGGCGACGCCGTGCGCTACCGCCTGTCGCCGCCGGCCGCGGCCGGCTTGGATCCGTCGATGACGCTGGCCCAGCACGGCATCGCTGACGGTGCGACCCTGCTGCTGAGCAGAAGCACCACACCGTTGCCCGGCCCCCGTTACTTCGATGTGGCGGACGCCGTCGCGGCCGCACTCGACCCGGCCACCGAGCCGCACCACGAATCCTTGCACCGGCACGCGGTCCGCCTGATCGGCGCGGCGGCGGCGATGCTGTTGGGTGCGGCCGGAGGGCTGGTGATCCTGCGTAATGCGTTGGGCGGCAATGGGCGCCGTGATGCTGCCACGACCGCCGTATTGCTCTCGTCCGCTGTCCTCACCCTTGGGCTGGCGACCATCGTGCACCGCGGCCATGGGGACCGGACCGCCGGGCTTGCGCTGAGCGCGATCGCGACGGCGTTCGCCGGGCTCGCCGGATTCGTGGCGGTGCCGGGTGCGCCCGGCGTTCCCCACGTCTTGCTGGCCGCAGCGGCGGCCGGGGTCACCTCGGTGGTGGCGATGCGCGTAACAAGCTGCAGCTCAGTCACTTTAACGGCCGTCTCGTGCTGCACGGTGGTGATCGCGCTGGCGGCGTTGGCGGGTATGATCGGCGGGGCGCCATTGTGCGCCATCGCCTCGGCGGCGGGGGTGGTGTCGCTGGGCCTGCTCTCAGTGGCGCCGCGCGCATCGATCACGCTGGCAGGGTTGGCGCCCCGGCTGGGAACATCCGGGGTGCCCAAGACCGACCCGGGCGACGCGGCCGTGTGCCGCCAAGCGGTGCGCGCCGACAGCTGGTTGACGGGTCTGCTGGCGGGATTGTCGGTATCGGCCGCCCTGGGAGCGATCGCCACCGTGCTCGCCGGAGCGCCGCGCCTGTCGTGCACCGCGTTCGGCACCCTCACCGCCGCGCTGTTGCTGCTGCGCTCCCCGTCCGCCGACATCAGACGAACGCTGGTGTTCGCGATCAGCGGAATCGTCATCGCCGCAACGACATTCGGCGTGACCGCCGCGCGCGCGGCGGTGCACGTACCCTGGGTCGCGGCCGCAACCACGGTGTCGGTCGTCGTGGCCATGTATTTCGGGTTCGTCGCCCCGGCGCGGCCCGCCTCGGCCGTCGTGCGCCGCGGTGTCGGACAACTGGAATGGCTGGCGCTGGCCGCGATGGTTCCCCTGACCTGCTGGATATGTGGACTCTACGGCGCGGTCCGCGGTGTGAGCCTCCGATGATGAGCCCGCGCGCCGGTCGCCTGCTGACGGTGTCGGCGCTGACGCTGGCGGCCGCGCTCGGAAGCCCGACGGCGCAGGCTGTTTCGCCCCCGGACGTCGACGACAGGTGGTTGCCCATACCGGCGCGGCCGGCGCCCCCGTGGCCGACCACACAACGCGAGGTCTGCGCCACGCTGACTGCCGACTCGGGACCGGGCCGCAACCGACCGGCGAATCTCGGCGACCTGTCGGCGGTGTGGCAACTCAGCCGCGGCACCGGACAGCGGGTCGCGGTCATCGACACCGGCATCTCGCGACATCGGCGACTGCCCGATGTGGTGCCCGGGGGTGACTACGTATCCACCGGCGACGGCACGCAGGATTGCGATGCGCACGGCACTCTGGTGGCCGGAATCCTCGCGGCCACAACGGAGTCCAAGTCCGACGGTTTCAGCGGGGTGGCACCGGAGGCCACCTTGATCAGCATTCGCCAGTCCAGTGCCAAATTCACCCCGACCGGCGACCGATCCCGGATCGGGGTCGGCGATGTCGACACCATGGCGAAGGCCGTCCGGACGGCCGCCGACCTGGGGGCCTCGGTGATCAACATTTCCTCGGTGGCGTGCACACCGGCGGCCCAGGCGCCCGATGACCGTGCGTTGGGTGCCGCACTGGCTTACGCCGTCGACGTCAAGAATGCCGTCGTCGTGGCCGCGGCGGGCAACACCGGCGGCGCCGGACAGTGCCCGCCCCAACGTGGCGATGCCACCTGGCAGACCCTCACGGTGACCGTCAGTCCCGCCTGGTACGACGACTACGTGCTGACCGTCGGGTCGGTCAAAGCCGACGGGACGCCCTCGCCGTTCACCCTGGCCGGTCCCTGGGTGGATGTCGCCGCGCCGGGTGAGGCGGTGACGTCACTCGCGCCGGACCCGGTGTCCGGCACTAGCTATGCCGCCCCGATGGTCAGCGGGCTGGCCGCGCTGATCCGCGCTCGCTTCCCGGCGCTGACCGCCCGCCAGGTGATGCAGCGCATCAAGGCGACGGCGCGTCATCCACCCGCGGGGTGGGATCCCCTCGTCGGCAACGGCACCATCGACCCGCTCGCCGCGGTCAGCGCCGGCACCGGCGCACCGGCCGACAGGCCCGCCCCATCGCCGGCGCCCGCGCCGATCGCAGCGCCGGCGCCGGTCGGGCCGCGCGATTCCCGCGCCCGGGACACCGCCCTGCGTGGGGCCGCGATCTGCCTGGTTGCGCTGACGATCGCGGTGGCCGCCGGGGCCGCCCGAGGCCGCCTACGGCGAGCCCGCGACCGCATCGCGGGCGATTGAGGCGTTCCGCCGGCTCAGCTCCGGGCCGGCCGGCAACAGCATGAGCAGCGGCCACGGCGCCGGCGCCGCGTCGGTGAGACCGAGGTCGCGCGCGGCGTCGTCGTCGTGAACGGCGAACCGGACGCCGGTGTCGGTGATCAGGTAGCGGGTGCCGGCGCCGTCGCCCGCCCGCACGTAGGCGCTTCGCCCGGCCGGAACGTACGCGGCGTCCAGCGCGGGGCCGTCACCGTCGGCTTGCGCCAAGGCCACCGGCGTCCGGCCGGCCGGGATGGGCAGCCCGGCCTCCGCCAGGAAGGCGACGCCGGTTCTCTTTCCCTCCCAGCTGGCGCACAACGTGCCGGCGGGATCTGAGAACGTCGGCGGCCGGTCGGGAAAGAGGGCGACCGGCAGCTCGGTGACGACGGGAGCGGACCGGATGGCGTCGGGGGCGACGGTGACGGCGTTGGTCGTGCCCTGCGGGTTGCTGAAGCGCAGCAGGTCGGCGGCAACCTGGCCGATGCGTTGCACCCCGGCGACCAGCACCGCGTAATACTCGTCGCCGTCGGCGCGTGTGATGCGAAGCACACTGCCGACCGGAAACCCGGGCAGTCCCGGCGCCCTGGTGCCGCTGCCGCGGATCCGCGGCGGCGCGATCGGCGGCACCTCCGGCACGGCGTTCAGCAACGCTGGCGAGACGGTCACCGGCGCCCGGCGCTCGAGGCGCAGCGCGCGCACGACAGCAGCGTCGTCGAGGTTCACCAGCGCGCGGTGGCCGTCGTAGAGCAAATAGGCCGGCGAACCCGCGGCCGTCGCCACCAGGATCGCTTCCCCGCCGGTCACCCGGTGCGCCGGTGGCGCCTCGGAGCGTGGGCCGATGATGACGGCCGTGGCGGTGCTGGCGCCGGTGCTAGCGCATATCGCCCAATCCGTATCGTCCGGGGACAGCGGCCTGCCCAGAGACTCCGGTGCCCCCGGAATGCCCAGCAGCGGACCGCGTTTGGTGGCGCTCAAATCGGAATCGGTGACCGGCTGGGGGTTGGCGGCCGTCGCCGCGATGAGCCGGGCCGAAGCCAGGTTGAGCACCGGATGCCAGACGTCGCCCACCCGGACGAAGAGGGCACCGGATTCACGGCTCATCACGATGCGCGCGCGGTCGAGCGCCACGTGCGGTCGCAGGACCGCCAGCAGCGCACAGCCGGCCAGGGCGACAGCGGTGACTACACATCCGCACAGCAGCGATGCCCGGCGCCCACGCGAGCCGGGCCAGGCCGCCCCCACCCCCTCGCCCAGCAGCGCGCCTTCGACGCGCCGCAGCAAATATCGGTGAGCGCTGACCTGCACCCACGTGGCCGGCCGAGGCGGCACGAGATCTCCCCATCCGATGAATCCGTCGACGCCCACGCTACGGCGCCGTTTCGCACCGTCAGAGCGGTTATCCACAGGTCGCGGGCGTTTCGGTTGACCAGAAATCGGGTAAAATCGCCCGGTGAAAACTCACCGCACACGTACCCTTCGGGCGGGCAACGCGCGGTCAGCAGGCCGCTTGCTCGGTCTGGGTGCGTCTGCCCTGGTTATCGCCGCTGGCCTGCTCGCAACCCCCGCCGCGGCGCCCACGGCCTCCGCCGACGACTGCCCGGACGTCGAGGTCATCTTCGCCCGCGGCACCAACGAGCCCCCCGGCCTGGGCCGGGTCGGCGACGCGCTGGTCGACTCGCTGCGCCAGCAGACGGGCGGCCTAAACATCCTGCCCTACGGGGTGAACTACGCCGCCAGCAAGCTGCAGCTGCACGGCGGCGACGGCGCCAACGACACCATCGACCGGGTCAAGAAGAGCGTGGAGAAGTGCCCCAACACCAAGATCGTGCTGGGCGGCTACTCCCAGGGCGCCTCCGTGATGGACATCGTGGCCGGGGTCCCCATCGGCGGCATCAGCTGGGGCAACACCCTGCCCGCGCAATACGCCAACGACATCGCCGCCGTCGTGACCTTCGGTGACGTGGCCGACCGCGCCGGAGGGTCGCTACCCACCAAGAGCGCGATGCTGGGCTCCAAGGCCGCCGACTATTGCAACCCCAACGACCCGATCTGTCACGCGGGCGAGGGCAACGAGTGGAGCGGGCACACCGAGGGCTACGTCCCCGTCTACACCACCCAGGCTGCGGCGTTCGTCGCGCAGAAACTGGCGGCCGCCGGCCTGGGCCAGCAGTCACCCGCCTTCGGTCCGCCCCTGGGCCCCGGCTACGGCCCGCAGCAACCCGGCTACGGCCAGCAGTCGCCGGTTAACGGGCAGACCCCCGGTTCGGGCCCGTCGATTCACGACGGGGGTCCGGGGCCCGCAACCGGCCCGGTCGTCCCGACCACGGCCGCACCGCAAGCACCTCTCGTCTAAATCGTTACCGTCGGGTTATCAACGCCCCCTTAACATCGCTGTGTGAGGCTTATCCCGTTAGGGCTGGGCATCGGAATTGGCGCGACGGGCGCGTTATTGATTGCCCCCCAATTGGTTCCGCATGCGTCGGCATCGTGCCCCGGCGTTGAAGTGGTGTTTGCCCGAGGCACCGACGAGCCGCCAGGTGTCGGCAAGGTGGGCGGCGCCTTCGTCAGCTCGTTGCGCGAGCAGACTCGCAAAAGCGTTGGCGCATATGGGGTGAACTACCCGGCAAGCAAGGACTTTCTGGCAGCCGCCAACGGCGCCAATGACGCCAGCGCCCACATCCAGCAGATGGCCGCCAACTGCCCCGGCACCAAACTGGTGCTGGGCGGGTATTCGCAGGGCGCCGCCGTCGTCGATATCGTCACGGCCGCACCGGTGTCCGGCCTCGGCTACCGCCAGCCGCTGCCGCCCGCGGCCGCCGATCACGTCGCGGCGGTCGCGCTGTTCGGCAACCCGTCCGGCCGGGCGGGTCAACTGATGAGCGCCCTGTCCCCCAACTTCGAGGGCAAGACCATCGACCTGTGCAACCCGGGCGACCCGATCTGCTCGTCGGGCATGCAGTGGAGCTCGCACCTGGGCTACGTGCCCGGATTGACCACCAAGGCTGCGACTTTCGTGGCGTCCCGGGTCTAGCGCGAGCGGATGTCGCGGGTGATGAGGTTGCGCGCGGCCAGCTGGTCGTCTGGCGGGTAGTCCACGGCGACCAGCGAAAGCCCGTGCGCCGGCGCGGCGGCGAAGTCGCTGGATCGCTCGGTGGCGCTGAGCAATTCGCGGCAATAGGACACCGGGCGGCGGTGTTCGCCGACGGCCAGCAGCGCCCCGACCAGTGAGCGCACCATCGACCAGCAGAACGCGTCGGCGCAGACCTGCGCGGTGATCTGGTCGCCGTCGCGGGTCCACTCCAGGCGCTGCAGATCGCGGATGGTGGTGGCGTTCTCGCGATGACGGCAGAACGCGGCGAAATCGTGCAGTCCCAACAGGTCTCGTGACGCCGTCGCCATGGCCTCGACGTCCAGGGGGCGAGGCCACGCGGTGACGTAGCGGGCCTGCAGCGGCTGCACCCCCCAGGGCGCCGTCGAGAGTCGGTACTCGTAGTGACGACGCAGCGCCGAGAACCGGGCGTCGAAACCCGCCGGCGCGCGGGTGATGTCGACGACCCGGACGTCGGTGGGCAGGAATCGACCCAGCCGGCGCAGCAGCGGCAAGAACTCCGGCTCGCCGATAAGCTCTGCGCGCGGATAGGCGTTGGGCAGCGCGTCGGCCGGCACGTCGACGTGGGCCACCTGCCCGGTCGCGTGCACGCCGGCGTCGGTGCGGCCCGCCGCGCGCAGGCGCACCGGCGTGCGGAAGACCGTCGTCAGCGCCTCGTCGAGAATCCCGGCCACGGTCCGCTGGCCGGCCTGAGTGGCCCAGCCCGCGAAACCGGTTCCGTCGTAGGCGATATCGAGCCGCAGACGGACGTCCTCGCTAACTCTCGTCAGCCTCGTCAGCCTCTTCGGCCTTCTCGGCCTCGGCCCGCGCCTCGATGGCCTCGTCGTGCTTTTCTTCGGCGGCGGCCTCCGCCTCCGTGGCCTGCGAAACCTCGGGTGCCTCCGTGGTCTCCTCGGCCGTGGCCTCCTCGGCCGTGGGGCCGACGGCTTCGGAGGGCTCGACGGCCGCCTGAGGCGCCGCCGCCGCGGCGACCGGGGCGTCGGACTTCTTGGAAGCCTTCACCCGTCGCGCCCGGTCGGCCTCGGAGGTGACCGTCTTCTCCCGCACCAGCTCGATCACGGCCATGGGGGCGTTGTCGCCCTTGCGCGGCTCGACCTTGATGATGCGGGTGTAGCCGCCGTTGCGGTCGGCGTAAAACGGGCCGATCTCCGCGAACAGCGCGTGCACCACGTCCTTGTCGCGGATCTTCTTCAGCACCTCGCGACGGTTGTGCAGCGCACCCTTTTTCGCGTGCGTGATCAGCTTCTCCGCGTACGGCCGCAACGCCCGCGCCTTGGGCTCGGTCGTCTTGATCCGGCCGTGCTCGAACAGGGAGGTGGCCAGGTTGGCGAGCAGCGCCTTCTGGTGCGAAGACGACCCGCCGAGGCGAGGTCCCTTGGTGGGCTTGGGCATTGCGACTATCTCCTTGAAGTGGCCGGCCCCCGTATCAGGTAGGGCCGGGACGGACTTTCGTCTGTTGTGTCCGGTTCCTCAGCGGCCGCTGCACGGCCGCATCGTCACCGGACGGCCGTTACAGCTGTTCGGTTTCGGCGTAGTCCTGGTCGTCGTAGGACGCCTCGGAAGACCAGGTGCCGGTGGCGACGTCGTAACCCGCGACCTGCGAGGGGTCGAAGCTCGGCGGGCTGTCCTTGAGCGACAGGCCCAGCTGGTGCAGCTTGACCTTCACCTCGTCGATGGACTTCTGACCGAAGTTGCGGATGTCGAGCAGGTCGGACTCGGTGCGGCTGACCAGCTCGCCGACGGTGTGCACGCCCTCGCGCTTGAGGCAGTTGTAGGAGCGCACCGTCAGGTCCAGGTCGTCGATCGGCAGCGCGAACGACGCGATGTGGTCGGCCTCGGCCGGCGACGGCCCGATCTCGATGCCCTCGGCCTCGACGTTGAGTTCGCGTGCCAGACCGAACAATTCGACCAGGGTCTTGCCCGCCGACGCCAGCGCGTCGCGGGGGTTGATCGAGCTCTTGGTCTCGACGTCCAGGATCAGCTTGTCGAAGTCGGTGCGCTGCTCGACACGGGTGGCGTCCACCTTGTAGGTGACCTTGAGCACCGGCGAATAGATGGAATCGACCGGGATGCGGCCGATTTCGGCACCCGAGGCGCGGTTCTGCACGGCGGGCACGTAGCCGCGGCCGCGCTCGACGACGAGCTCGACCTCGAGCTTGCCCTTGTCGTTCAGCGTCGCGATGTGCAGGTCGGGGTTGTGCACCGTGACACCGGCGGGCGGCACGATGTCGCCCGCGGTGACCTCACCCGGGCCCTGCTTGCGCAGGTACATGGTGACCGGCTCGTCCTCCTCGGAGGACACCACCAGGCTCTTGAGGTTCAAGATGATCGCGGTGACGTCTTCCTTGACGCCCGGCACGGTGGTGAACTCGTGCAGCACGCCGTCGATGCGGATGCTGGTGACGGCCGCACCCGGAATCGAGGACAGCAGCGTGCGGCGCAACGAATTGCCCAGGGTGTAACCGAATCCCGGCTCCAGCGGCTCGATGACGAACTGGGAGCGGCTGTCGGTGAGGACTTCCTCCGACAATGTGGGTCGCTGAGAGATCAGCATGGTGTTTCTTCTTCTCCTTCTCGGCACCCGCTATTTGATGCCGCTGTGTTGCCCGCTCCGACCCGCTGCGCCCGGCTTCGCCGCGCTTGCGATCGTCGCAGACCTGCGCCGGTTCAGCGCAGGGGGTCTTTACTTCGAGTAGAACTCGACGATGAGCTGCTCGGCGAGCGGCACGTCGATCTGCGCCCGCTCGGGCAGCTGGTGGACGAGGATGCGCTGACGCTCCCCCACCACCTGCAACCAGCTCGGGATCGGGCGGTCGCCCGCGGTCTCCCGCGCGATCTGGAACGGCACGTTGTTCAGCGAGCCGTCCCGCACGTCGATGATGTCGTACTGCGACACCCGGTAGCTCGGGACGTTGACGTGCACGCCATTGACGCTGAAGTGTCCGTGGCTGACCAGCTGACGCGCCATCCGGCGGGTGCGAGCCAGGCCGGCGCGGTACACGACATTGTCCAGCCGGCTTTCCAGGATGCGCAGCAGCTCTTCGCCGGTCTTGCCGGGCTGGCGCACGGCCTCTTCGTAGTAGCGACGGAACTGCTTTTCCATCACGCCGTAGGTGAAGCGGGCCTTCTGCTTCTCCTGCAGCTGCAGCAGGTATTCGCTTTCCTTG
The DNA here is from genome assembly GCF_001673615.1 of Mycobacterium sp. 1245499.0. Classification (NCBI taxonomy): domain Bacteria; kingdom Bacillati; phylum Actinomycetota; class Actinomycetes; order Mycobacteriales; family Mycobacteriaceae; genus Mycobacterium; species Mycobacterium sp. 1245499.0. The sequence continues at coordinate 5,604 of NZ_LZMG01000085.1, read as the reverse complement.
ATCCGCGCGCGGCCGTGCTGGCCGGGCGGGTAGGGGCGCTTCTCGAACGCCTGGTCGCCGCCGACGAGGTCGGTGCGCAACCGGCGCGACTTGCGGGTGACGGGTCCGGTGTAACGAGCCATTGGGTTCTTTTCCTCCTAGACCCTGCGTCGCTTCGGGGGGCGAACGCCGTTGTGCGGCTGGGGGGTGACGTCGGAGATCGCGCCGACCTCCAGACCGGCGGCCTGCAGCGACCGGATCGCCGTCTCCCGGCCCGAGCCCGGGCCCTTCACGAACACGTCGACCTTCTTCACGCCGTGCTCCTGCGCCTTGCGGGCCGCGTTCTCGGCGGCCAGCTGCGCGGCGAACGGCGTCGACTTCCGCGAGCCCTTGAACCCGACGTGACCCGACGACGCCCAGGCGATGACGTTGCCCTGCGGGTCGGTGATGGTCACGATCGTGTTGTTGAACGTGCTCTTGATGTGGGCGGCGCCGTGCGGGACGTTCTTCTTTTCCCGGCGACGGGTCTTCTGCCCCTTCTTGGGGGCGGAGGCTGCCTTCTTGGCTGGTGGCATGGGGGGTTACCTGGCCTTCTTCTTGCCGGCGATGGTGCGCTTGGGGCCCTTGCGGGTGCGCGCGTTGGTCTTGGTCCGCTGGCCGCGCACCGGCAGGCCGCGGCGGTGCCGCAGGCCCTGGTAGCAGCCGATTTCGATCTTGCGCCGGATGTCGGCCTGAACCTCGCGGCGCAGGTCACCCTCCACCTTCAGGTTCGCTTCGATGTAGTCACGCAAGTGGGTCAGCTGGTCGTCGGTCAGGTCCCGGGTGCGCAGGTTCCGGTCGATGCCGGTGGCTTCCAGGATCTCGTTCGACCGGGTGCGGCCGACGCCGAAAATGTAGGTCAGGGCGATCTCCATCCGCTTGTCACGCGGAAGGTCGACGCCTACTAGTCGAGCCATGGGTGGCGTTTCCTCTTTTTTTCTAGGCGGAGGTCTGTTCCCAGCCCGTTCCCGGTCCCACCTGGGTGTTACCGGGGCCCGGCCTCCGACCGGACGTGGATGAGCGACGCTGATTCGTCTTTTTTGGCGCTTGGCGCGCCAGGCAGCTCAGTGGTGCTGGGAGGTCTGCATTCAGTTGTGTTCGGCTGGATCGTCCGACTCCTCCTCAGTCCGTTCACGGACTGCATCGTCGCCGGACGGTGCTGGGACAGGTCAGCCCTGGCGTTGCTTGTGGCGCGGATCGGAGCAGATCACCATGACCCGCCCATGCCGACGGATCACCCTGCACTTGTCACAGATTGGCTTGACGCTCGGGTTCACCTTCACGGCTGTTCGATCCTGTTCTGTCTATTCGTAGGTTGTTGGAGCTCAGGCGCGGTTACTTGTACCGGTACACGATGCGGCCGCGGGACAGGTCGTAGGGAGACAACTCCACCACCACCCGGTCCTCCGGCAGGATGCGGATGTAGTGCTGCCGCATCTTGCCGCTGATGTGGGCAAGCACCTTGTGGCCGTTCTCCAGCTCAATGCGGAACATCGCATTGGGCAGCGGCTCGACCACCCGGCCTTCCACCTCGATGGCGCCGTCCTTCTTGGCCATAACTAGTTAAGAATCCTCGTCGTATAGTTTCGTTCTCGTCTGCGCCTAGTCGACGCGACAGTGCACCGACTTGGAACGTGAGCCGGTGACAGGAAATTCCTAGGGACTTGGCACACAAAAAGTCGGCGCGGATGCCGCACCGTTGTTCCACGATACCTGGTTATTGCCCTCCACCAAAATCGCTGCCGGCGGAACGCGGCCCGCCAGCTCGACCTCCCGCACGGCCGCTGACGAGCGCATACTTAACGCCGATGACTAACCCCTCGGCCCCCTCGGGCCCGCCAGAGGCCGCAGCGCAACCGCGCAAGCCCGTCATGCTGACCGTCGACGACGATCCCTCGGTGTCCCGGGCGGTCGCCCGCGACCTGCGCCGCCACTACGGCGAGCAGCACCGGATCGTGCGCGCGGAATCCGGGCCCGACGCCCTGGGCACGCTCAAGGAGCTCAAACTGCGCGGCGAGACCGTCGCGCTGCTCATCGCCGACTACCGGATGCCGCAGATGAGCGGCATCGAGTTCCTCGAGCAGGCGATGGACCTGTATCCCGCGGCCCGCCGGGTGCTGCTGACCGCCTACGCCGACACCCACGCCGCCATCGACGCGATCAACGTCGTCGACCTGGACCACTACCTGCTCAAGCCGTGGGATCCCCCGGAGGAGAAGTTCTACCCGGTCATCGACGGGCTGCTGGACGCCTGGCGCGCCGCGCCCGAGCACCCCATCCCGCACACCAAGGTGATCGGCCACCGCTGGTCGGCGCGGTCGTGGCAGGTCCGCGACTTCCTGGCCCGCAACGGCCTCTACTACACCTGGTTCATGGCCGACGAGCCCGCCGGCGAGCGGCTGCTCAGCGCGGCCGGCGAGGACGGCAGGCGACTGCCGGTGGTCATCACCCAGCGCGGCGACACCCTGGTCGAGCCCACCGATGCGCAGCTGGCCGAGACGCTGGGCCTGACCACCACGCCGTCGCAGGAGTTCTACGACCTGATCGTGGTCGGCGGTGGGCCCGCCGGCCTGGCCGCCGCCGTGTACGGCGCCTCCGAGGGGCTGCGCACCGTGCTCATCGAGCACATCGCCACCGGCGGCCAGGCCGGGCAGAGCTCGCGCATCGAGAACTATCTGGGCTTCCCCGACGGGGTCTCGGGCGGGCAGCTGGCCGACCGGGCGCGGCGGCAGGCGGAAAAATTCGGCGCCGAGCTGATCACCGCGCGTAAGGCCGTCGCCCTCGAGGTGAACGGATCCAAGCGCACCGTGCGGTTCGCCGACGGCGGCTCGATCGACGCGCACGCCGTCATCCTGGCCACCGGGGTGTCCTACCGCCAGCTGCAGGCGGAGGGCTGCACCGAGCTGACCGGCTGCGGCGTGTACTACGGCGCGGCCATCTCGGTCGCCCCGGAGTGCGAAGACGAAGAGGTCTACGTGATCGGCGGGGCGAATTCGGCCGGCCAGGCCGCGATGTACCTGTCCCGGACGGCCAAGTCCGTCAACATCGTGGTGCGCGCCCCGTCGCTGGAGGCGTCGATGTCCTACTACCTCATCCAGCAGATCGAGGCGAACCCCAAGATCAACGTGCTGACCTGCACCGAGGTGCAGCGCGCCACCGGCGACGGCCACCTCGAGCAGCTGAGGCTGGTGAACAACCGCACCGGGGAGATCGAGGACGTCACCTGCGCGCGGATGTTCATCTTCATCGGCGCCGCCCCGCGCACCGACTGGCTCGACGGGGTGCTGGCCCGCGACGACCACGGTTTCATCCTGACCGGACCGGACCTGCGCAACGTGTGCGGCTGGACGTTGGAACGCCCGCCGCATCACCTGGAAACCAGCGTGCCCGGCGTGTTCGCCACCGGCGACGTCCGCTCGACCTCGGCCAAACGGGTCGCCGCCGCCGTCGGTGAAGGGTCGATGGCCGTCATGCTGGTCCACCGCTACCTGGCCGAGAGCTAGGAGGGGTATGACCGGCTCCGAATCGACCAAGGTGCCCTGTCAGCCCGACGAGCTGCGCAGCCTGTTCCTGTTCGAGGCGCTCACCGACGAGCAGCTCGCGGTGCTGTGCGCCAACGGCCACATTCAGCACTACGAACCCGGTCCGATCTGCGTCGAGGGCGAGCCGGCGACCTGCTTCTACGTCTTGATCGACGGGGAGCTCACCATGAGCAAGCTCTCCGGCGGCCAGGACATCGAGACCAACCGCACCTCGCAGCGCGGCGTGTATTGCGGGGCGTGGCGGGCGTTCACCGGCGGCAAGCAGAAGAGCTACGACGCCTCGGTACACGTGACCAAGCCGTCGCGCTTCTTCGTGATGGACGCGCCAGTGTTCGCCCAGTTCATGCGGGACCAGTTCCCGATGGCGGTGCATCTGCTCGACGGCATCGCCGTCGGCACCGACCGGACCCGCCGGATCATCGACAACCGAGAGAAGCTGCTGGCGCTGGGCCGGTTGTCGGCCGGGCTGACGCACCAGCTGAACAACCCCGCGGCGGCGATCTCGAGGTCCGCGGCTGATCTGCGCGAACGGGTGGCCAACATGCGCCACAAGCTGGCGATGCTGGCCGACGGGACCATCACCCCCGAGGCGCTCAGCGCCCTGGTGCGGCTGCAGGAGCGGGTCGCCGAGCAGGTCGCCAAGTCCGCTGCTCCAGGATCGGGGCAGCACTTGACCGCGCTCGAGACCTCCGACCGGGAGGACGCCGTCGGCGACTGGCTGGAAGAGCACGGCATCGACGGCGGTTGGGACATCGCCCCGACGTTCGTCGAGGGCGGCATCGACACCGATTGGCTGGAGCGGATCTCCGCGGTCACCGAGGAACTCGCATCGACATCGCTGGAGCAGGCGATCCGTTGGATCAACTACACCATCGAGAGCGAGCTGCTGATGAATCAGATTCTGGAAGCCAGCAAACGGATTTCGGCGCTGGTCGCCGACGCCAAGCAGTATTCGCAGATGGATCGCGCCCCGTTTCAGGTGACCAACGTGCACGACCTGCTGCGCAGCACCCTGGTGATGTTCGCCGACCGGTTGACCAAGGACGGCGGCAAGGACGGCGGCAAGGACGGCGGCAAGCACGCGAAGGCGATCACCGTCGTCAAGGACTTCGACCAGACCCTTCCCGAAATCCCTTGTTACCCAGGCGATCTCAATCAGGTGTGGACCAACATCATCGACAACGCGATCGCCGCCATGCGCGACACGGGTGGCACCCTGACCATCCGCACCTGCGCCGAAAGCGACAACCTGGCCCGCATCGAAATCTGCGACACCGGCCCGGGCATACCCGAGGACATCCGCGAACACATCTTCGAGCCGTTCTTCACCACCAAACCCTTCGGCGAGGGCACCGGGCTGGGCCTGGACCTGGCGTTCAACATCGTGGTGAAGAAGCATCGCGGCGACCTGCGGGTGGAGTCGGTGCCCGGGGACACCCGGTTCATCGTGCTGCTCCCGCTCACGGCGCCCGCCGCCGACGTCGCGGCCACCGATCTCGACGATGCCGACGAGGATCTGGCCGTTTCGGAATAGCTTTCGCGGGGCGCGGGTTGGGAACAACCATGACCGATGCTGCGAGCAAACCCAATCTCGGCCGGTTCGGATCGTTCGGACGCGGCGTCACCCCCGAGCAGGCCAGGGACATCGAGGCGCTGGGCTACGGCGCCGTGTGGGTCGGCGGTTCACCCCCCGCCGAGCTGGCCTGGGTCGAACCCCTCCTGGAAGCGACCACGACGTTGCAGGTGGGCACCGGCATCGTCAACATCTGGACCGCGGCCGCGGGGCCCGTGGCCGAATCCTTCCACCGCATCGAGGCGGCCTACCCCGGCCGGTTCCTGCTGGGCATCGGCGTCGGGCATCCCGAGGCGCACACCGAGTACCGCAAGCCCTACGACGCGCTGTCCGACTACCTCAAGCAGCTCGACGACTACGGCGTGCCCGCCCACCGCCGGGTGGTGGCGGCGCTGGGCCCGCGCGTGCTCAAGCTGTCCGCGGAGCGCTCGGCCGGCGCGCACCCCTACCTGAGCACCCCCGAACACACCG
>NZ_LZMG01000084.1:0-2398 GCF_001673615.1 Mycobacterium sp. 1245499.0 | reverse complement strand
GGCTGAGCCGCTCGGCGATGGCGGAGACGAACTGCTTGGTCTCGGCGTCCTTGGGCTTCTTGTCCTGCACCGTGCGCAGCGACTTCTCCGCCCCCGCGATGCGGGCCGACAGCTGGGCGCCGTGACCGGAGAACTGGCCGATCTGCGCCAGCGGAATGCCGAGTTGATCCGCGCGACGCTGATCGATGAGCGCGCGGGCCGCGACCGCCGCCCGGTAGATGAGCGGCGTGAGGATCGGCGCGAGCAACCGGGACACCGTCAGCACCCGGCGGATCCGCGTCGGTGAGAAGATCTTGCCCTCCCGCACGGCCTTGAGTTCGGCCTCCGCGACCTTCAGGGCGTTGCGGTCGCGGTCCCGTTGCGCCTTGATCTGCGCGCGCAGCGCCTTGCTCTCGGCCCGCTGAGCGGATTTGGCGCGGCGCACCTCGTTTTTCGCGGCCAGCTTGGCCTCGAGCTTCGCGCGGGCCCTGATCGCGCGGGCTTCGGCGCGACGCGTCGCGCGGCTCTTTCGCTTGCGGAACAGGCCCATTCCCGGCCGCCTCCCGGTGATCTCGCTGGCAATCGTTGTCTATCGCTCTCGCGGTTGCGCGATCCGCTGAGCCAACCCTAATCGGAATGGGCGGGCGGCAGCCCTCCAGGGCAGGCTCGACGGCCGGTGCCCGGCGTGGACGTCAGGCGTCTAAGTGCTCGGCGCGGCGCAGTTCGTTGACTCGCTCCATGACCTCGCGCTGCGCCTCGGGGGACAGCTCTGCCGTGCGAACCGCGATGCGGCGCACATTGTCGTCGCGCGTCGTGGCCAACCACGACAGTTCCTTGTCGAGCTTCTCGTAGTACTCGTCGTCGGTGAAGTACGCCGACTTGATGCGGAAGAAATTGGCCAAAGCGGCCATGGTCGCCGTCGACGGGTTGGTGCGGTTGCCGGAACGCAACTGGGAGAGGTAGGGAGCCGACATCGTTATGCCCTCCGCCTTGAGCGCCGCGATCACTTCCGCGGAGGTGTGCGGCCCGCGTCCCGGGGGATACACCGTGTCGAACAGGCGATTCAGGCGAGCAGCGAACGTCGTGCTCATTGATATGACCTCCACTGGGCTGTAGAAGTGAACTATTACCTAGGTGTATTTGCTGATCATGGTAGCGAGGCTTGGTGACCGTAACCAGGTGCAAACCCCAAGGGATTCCCGACCGGCATAGCTGACGCTTGCCAACTCCCCACTTGACGAGCGTCTAACTGATTCGCTGGGGTGTCCACTAAATCCTTGGAACTCACAGGTTATCCGCAGAATTGCAGGTTCGTTCCAAGGTGGCGGGCGAACCGCACGCTGACGGGTGCGATAATATGCCGGAACGTGCTGGGCGATCGCTCCGCAACGGGCCGACAATCCGGGGCGATTTAGCCCATCCTTTGCTGTCGAGTGGGAAAAACGCCTGCGCGACGGTCGCGCGTGCCCGGCGGGCGGCCCCGGCCGCCGGTGGTCGAGGCGTCGTTAACTTAGCCGGATACCTTTGGTAGCGCCCCGATTGCGTCGACGGTTCTGCGGCGCCGCAGCGTATATGGGACCGCGGTTGCGGAAACGGGCCGCGCGGGTGCAGACGGTCACGCCAGCGTCGGGCAAGGCGAATCGCGGTTCGCGCGCGGGCAGCGAAAGCGCGGCGCAAACCGGCTTTTCGTTACGCGGCGAGCAGCATCGCCAGTATCGCCGTATCGGGGTGGCTGATCGGGTCGACGCCGACCCGGCTCACCATCGAGGTGATGGTCCCGTCGGCCTCGGCCTCCACCCAGGCCGCACGATGCTCGAGTCCGAGATAGGGCAGTCCCGGCAGCAAGACGCATCCCGATGCCGCGCCGGTGCATTCGGGCAGTGACGGTGTGGTTTCCGACGGCGGGTGCAACATGAGCAGAGCCGGCGGCTGATGCTCCGCGAAATAGCCTGGCTGGATGGCGGATTCACCGAACACCGTGCCCTCGGCCAGCACCAGGCCAACCGTGCCGGGCTCGGGTTCGTCCGGAAGTTCTTCGCGCGCACCGAACACCGTTGTGGTCGAGAGCAATCCGGGCAGCGACGCGATTCTGACGGCGACCATGAGGAGCTGGGCCCATTCCTTGGTCGAGTCGGGCCACCGCCCGGAGATCACGAACCCCTTCAAGGCACCACGAGAATGGAACGGGGACACCCCGATAGGCCCGTCCGACCCAGTTTCCATCTCGACCTCCGCGCGATGACTCCGCTTGGAACAACCACACTGGCAAGTCCGAATAATTAAGCATGCCTGCGGTTTAGGCGCCGTGCAACACGACACGGTCAGCGGCGCAGACCTACTCACGCGATCGATGACGCCTTCGGATCCTTCGACCGCTTCCGCGCGCAGTTCAGCGCGGCCGCCAACGGGCTGCAGGGTT
>NZ_LZMG01000083.1:0-14081 GCF_001673615.1 Mycobacterium sp. 1245499.0 | reverse complement strand
CCACGGCCGAATGATGAACCACCACACCGCAATTGGCAGGCCGATCCACGCAAAGACCGCGTTGGCCACGAGAGGCACTTTCATGTACATCGGCGGGTCATCCGGTCCGGAAGCCACCCGTTCGAAATACGGGCCGGTGATCCACCGGATCCAGACGTACAACTGGAGGGCCAGAAGTGCGCCCCCGACCGCCGCCCACACCTTGACTGGCTTGACCGCGGTCTCGGCCTGCCCGCTGCGTTCCGCCATCCTGCCGACCGCGACCTCCGTCAGGGGCGGCGCCGTGGTCTTGCTCGACAGATCACTCATTGCGCGCTGTCCTCCTGTGTCGCAGAGAGGTTCGTCGCGCCTCAGCGCGGCCCGGCGACGGGGCCGCCGATTGAGGGGCGGGAGCCACTGATCGGTCGGTTCGCCGCTAATATACTCATGGGTATCCGAGAATCGGAAGGGGTTCTTAGAATGCGCGCAGAACCTGCAACCTATCAGCGCGGCGGGTAAAGGGGTTCCGGGCGGCGTCGCCTTGGACGAAAGATGTTGTGCTCAAGGCAACTTGATGACGGAGACATACATTTCGAGGATCGGCCGGTAGAGATCGATGTCGTCGAGCCGGCTGCCCAGCATGACGGAGTCGGTGGTGGCGACCAGTATCTGGGCGAACGTCAGTGGAGGGATCAGCAGCGCTCCGCCCAGCCGGTTGATGCCTTCGACGATGAACTTGGCCAGTGCCTCGACGACTTCTGATCGCTTCGCGGCCACCCGTTCTCGTGCGTCGGGGTTGCGAAGCAGATACAAGGTGAATTCGTGTCCCAACGCGGCGTGCTCGGCGCCACGGTCGTCGCTGAGTTTTCGCCAACGTTCGGCGATTTGGTCGAGTTCGCGCGCCCCGATCTGGGTGGCGGTCGACATCACCTCGGAGAAGTTGTCGAAGTACCTGCGCCAGTAGCGATCGCTCACCGCCAGGAACAAATCTTCCTTCGTGGCGAAGTGCTTGTAGATGGCGCCTTTCGTGTAACCCGCGGCGTGTGCGATGTCGTCGAGAGACGCTGCCATGAAGCCTTTTTCGGCAAACACCTCCTCCGCGGCATCCAACAGCAGCGAACGAGTGTGCTCAAGGCGCCGCTCTCGCGTCCAGCGCTCAACCATGTCGCGATTCTGCCATAGAATCTCAGATTATCCTTGGTTATCCAGATACCGATTGGTATGTTAACGGCAGACCCGGCTGTCAGAGCTTCGCGATCGATCGCCTCATCGTGAGCGTGGGCATGCCTATCGCGGGGGTGCCTGGCCGGTTGGCGTCGCTGGCGCAGCCGGGTTCGCGGACGCTGTATCACGACGATTCAGGAGGGGCAGTGTCATGACAGAACTGTCGAGCAGCAAGAGCGCACCGGTGGTCACCGAGTCGCTCGGGGACGTGGCTTCACTCGGGGCCAAGGCTGCTCCCAGGTCCAAGCCCGTGCGAATCTGGGCCGTCGCCGGGGGCGCCATTCTCGCTTTTCAGCTGTACGTGTGGATCCGCTGGATCGCCGGCCCCAATTTCGAGCGGGTTCCTCCCGGGCCGAGCGATCCGCCGACGTTCATGAAGGCGATCCTTTTCACCTGGACCGCCGTGATCGTCGTCGGGCTGCCGGTTGCCTTGTGGTGGTTCATCATTCGGCCGTGGCGTCGTGAGCGGCGAATCACCCTGGACGGGATGCTGCTGATCTCCTGCGGTCTGCTGTTCTTTCAGGATCCGCTGCTGAACTACTTCAACACGTGGAGCACGTACAACACCTGGATGTGGAACCGGGGCTCGTGGGTCCAGGACATTCCGGGTTGGGTGTCGTTCGGGAAACCGGGCGGGATGATGGCCGAGCCGTTCCTGATGAATGCCCCGGGCTACTTCTTCGTCCTGCTCTGCACGATGCTCGGCTGCTGGGTGATGCGCAAAGCCAAGCAGCGCCGGCCCAACATCAACACCTTCGGCTTGATCGGCGTGGTGATCGCCTGGACCTTCGTCTTCGATTTCGTCATCGAGGGTCTGTTCCTCATGCCGATGGGGCTCTTCACCTACCCCGGCGCGATTCGGGCGCTGTCGGTCAATCCCGGCACCTACTACCAGTGGCCGCTCTATGAAGGGCTCATGTGGGGCGGTGTGCAGGCCGGACTGTGCTGCCTGCGCTACTTCACCGACGACCGCGGCCGCACCTTCGTCGAGCGCGGCCTGGACCACGTTCGAGGCGGTCTCGCCAGGCAGCAACTCACCCGCTTCCTGGCGATCTTCGCCGCCTGCAGCGCCTTCTTCTTCGTCTTCTACAACCTGCCCGCGCAGTGGTTCGCCATGCACCAAGATCCCTGGCCCGACGACATCCTGAAGCGCTCGTACTTCCTGATGGGTATCTGCGGCGCGGAAACCGACCGGCCGTGCCCGGATCCTGCGCTACCGGTGCCCCTGACGAATTCCGGCTACATCAACCACGACGGTCAGCTCGTCCTACCCGGTGGGGCGAAGCTGCCGAAAAACGTGCCGCTCGAACGGGGGAAGTAATTGTTGAACAGCCAGCCCGCGGCCGTTCGGTCCCTGCCGGACGCGCCGTTCTACCGGGCGGTCGGCGACGAGGTGGAGGTGTTCCGCGCTGCGGCCCGCCGAGGCCTGCCCGTACTGCTGAAAGGCCCCACGGGATGCGGGAAAACACGATTCGTGGAGGCAATGGCCCACCAGCTCGGCCGGGACCTGATCACCGTCGCCGGTCACGAGGACATGACGTCGGCCGATCTGGTGGGCCGGTTCCTGCTCAAGGGCGGTGAAACGGTCTGGGTGGACGGACCCTTGACCCGCGCCGTGCGCGAGGGCGCCATCTTCTATCTGGACGAGGTGGTGGAGGCGCGCCAGGACACCACCGTGGTCATCCATCCGCTCGCCGATCACCGCCGCGAGCTTCCGGTGGACCGGCTCGGCACCACCTTGCGGGCGGCGCCCGGATTCCAGCTGGTGATCTCCTACAACCCCGGCTACCAGAGCGTCCTGAAGAACCTCAAGGAGTCGACCCGCCAGCGCTTCGTCGCCATCGAACTCGGCTACCCCTCCCCGGAGGTCGAGACCGAGGTGGTGGCCTACGAAGCCGGGATCGACACCGAGACCGCACGTTCGTTGGTCAAGCTCGCGTACGCCATCCGCAACCTCGACGGCTCACCCTTGCGCGAGGCGTCCTCCACGCGCATGTTGATTCTCGCCGCCGGCCTCGCCGCCGAAGGCCTGAACCTGCGCAGCGCGGTGCACGCGGCCGTCGTCCAGGTGCTCTCCGACGACGACGATGTCATCCGAGCCCTCGACGAACTCGTCAACACCGTCCTGCCCCAGAAGTGACCGACGCGCCTGACCACCCCGACCGGTTCCGGTTCCTCGCCACCTACATCGCCGGCAGGTCCGTCGAAGTCACCGAGGCGCCGGCTGGGGGGCCCGCGCACACCAACGGGCGGTTCATCTTCGTCTCGCCCGGGGCCTCGGTCGATCAGCAGCGCCGCGAGACGGTGGTGCAGGCGGCACTTCTCGGCGCGGGCAGCCTTGATCCGCGGTTGGTGAAGGGATTGCGCGCGCGTTCCACCTTGGCGCGTCGTTACCTGGCACTCGAAGGTCGACGGGTCCTCGCCGACCTCGCGCGGCACCTTCCCCTCGATGCCGTGCTCCTCCCGGACGAACGACCCAGCACCAGGGCCGCCGAGGAGTCGCTCGAGGTGGCCAAGAGCCGAACCAAGGTTGCCGACCCGCCGGGGTGGTTCGGTGTCATCAAGCCCTCCCGGCTGATGGCGGCGCCCACCGGGCCGGGCGGTCAGGCCACCAACAAAGATCTGCAATTGCGATTCGACCCTGTCGATATGCCCGAGTCGGAGGACGACGACGAAGGCGATGACGGCAGGAAGTCGGGGGACAGCAAGATCCTCAAACTGTTTGAGAGTCCGTTGCTCAACAACAAGTCGATGTCGGACTACTTCCGCAAGATGTTCGGCGGCTCGCGCTCCTCTGGAGAGGGTGCCGCGGGCGCCGAGATGACAGTTCGCTCAATGCGCCGCGCGCACGCGGTCGGTCCGAATGCGCGTCCTCTGCCCACCCGGGTCCAGTTCACCGATGACGGCAAGCCCGGTGCTGCGATCGGCGTGGGGGGCGCCCTGCATCCGGAGTGGGACGTCTTCAACGACCGGTACAAGCCCGACTGGTGCCGCGTCATCGACTTTCCCCTGACCGTTGCCGCCGACGTCTCGGATGCCGGCGTGGCGCACGACGACGTGCTGCGGCGCCGCCTGGCTCGCGTCGGCCTCGGGCCGAAGGTCTTGCGCGGCCGTGCCGACGGGGACGACCTCGACATCGAGGCGCTCATCGATCTGTTCGTCGACCTGCAATCAGGTTTTTCCCCACCGGAACACGTCTACCTGGAGCGCCGCAAACTTGCCCGCAATCTCGGCGTGCTCATCTTGATCGACGCGTCCGGGTCTGCCATCGACGCCGATGCGGATGGCCGCGCGGTGCACGACCACCAGCGACGAGCGGCCGCCACTTTGGCCGTGACACTCGAAGAGCTTGGTGACCGGGTCGCCGTCTACGCCTTCCGATCGCAGGGCCGCCACGCCGTCCAGCTGCCGGTCATCAAGACGTTCGACCAGAGTTTCGGCGCCGTGGGGCGTGCTCGGCTCAATCAGCTCGAACCGTCGGGGTATACGCGCCTCGGTGCCGGGATCCGAGGCGCCGGCGAGATACTCAAAACTCAGGCGGGCACGCCGAACCGGCTGTTGGTCGTCCTTTCCGATGGATTCCCCTACGACGACGGCTACGAAGGCCGTTACGCCGAAGCCGACTCCTTCAAGGCCCTCGACGAACTGCGGGCAGAAGGCGTTGCGTGCCTTTGCCTTTCCATAGGCGCCAGCACTGCGACCGACGCGCTCGAACGTGTCTTCGGTTCCGCCGGCTATGCCAGCGCCGCAACGCTGGCCGAATTGAGCCCGCGAATGGATGAGTTGTTCCTGTCCTCCCTCCGGGAGCTTGCCGCGCCGAGACCGTCGCGAGGCATCGCATGAAGGCGGCATTGGCGAAGTCGCGGACGGGACATCGAAGGTGACCCGCCAGCACAATGCTGCGAGCCCTGACGAGGCTGAAATCCGTCGACGCGCATGGCCGGCGTCATACCTCTAGGGTGGACGTGATTCCAACGGCGGGGCAGCGGGGACCGGATAGTCACGTTAGGACCGGCCGCTTCGATTGAGATAATTGCTGTCCCGGGCAAGCAGCGAATCGAGGAGCCGATGAGTGACAACTCCGGCGGGGGGCACCGTCCCCTGATCGGGTACATCACCCACGACATCGCACCGCCGATCAGCCCCGCGCCGATCGGCCGGGAGTGGATGTCGGAGATCCGCCAGGGCTGGCCGCACCGGTGTCTGCCGATGCTGATCGCCAACCAGAGCGGCTGGGAGGTGCGCAACCGCAGCGCGTTCACCGCGACCTGGATGGGCGGCAATGACCGCACCAACCTGATGATCGCGCCCGACACCCGCGACAGCGGTCAGTTCCTGCCGTCGAGCCACTTCGGCTACGGCATCCTGACCTGGCACCTGCCCATCCTGTTCCGCACCCCGCCGGGCTACAACCTGCTGGTTCGCGGACCGGCCAATCATCCGAAGGACGCCATCTCCCCGCTGGAGGGCATCGTCGAAACCGATTGGTCCAGCTCGAGTTTCAGCATGAACTGGAAATTCACCCGCGAGTTCATGCCGGTGCGATTCGAGATCGACGAGCCGATCTGCATGATCGTGCCGCAGCGCCGGGCCGAGTTGGAGGAGTTCGTGCCGGAGCTGCGGCCCATCGAATCCGACGAGGAGCTGCACCGCAAGCACGAGCACTTCCTCGGCTCGCGCGGCGCGCTGGGCCGTGAACAGGAGGCCGCGGCCGGTGCGGCCAACGAGAAGGTGCCGTGGCAGGGCGATTACACGCGCGGCCGGCACAGCGACGGCGAGCCCGGCGCGGACGACCACCAGACCCGCCGCCGACTCCGGTCGTTCGTCGCGCAGCAGCCCGAGAACGCGGACTAGCGCGACATCATTGCGCGGGCAAGGGAATTGCCCACCGCCGCGTTGCTGATCGCCTCCGGCGCCTGCGCCGATGCACCGGCCCACGCGATGTACCCGTCGGGACGCACCAGCACGGCGGGGCCGTGGTCGGCCCGCTCGGCCTGCACCATTCCGGGCGCCTCGACCGGGGCGGCGCCGTATTCGCGGATGAAGACGTAATTGCCACCGCGCTGCAGCTGCGTCAACCGCCCCTCGACGAGGGGGATCGCGGCGGCCCGGGTGCCGACCAGCCCGCGCCGGCCGTACCGCAACCCGGTGCCCGCGAAACTGCCGGCCACCAAGTCCTGCACGGCGGGAAGGCGAAGCAGGTTGGGCGCCAACAGGTTACGCAGCCAGATCGCGGGCCGCCGATGCAGCGTCGCGGCGCGGGCGATCATCCCGGACTGCGCCAGCACCCGCTTGCCGATCGGATGGCGTTCGTCCTGGTAGGTGTCCAGCAGCGCGTCGTCGGCCCCGCCGAGCACGGCATCGAGCTTCCAGGCCAGGTTCGCGGCGTCCTGGATGCCGGTGTTCATGCCCTGGCCGCCCATCGGCGAGTGCACGTGCGCGGCGTCGCCGGCCAGGAACACCCGGCCGTGCCGGTACCGCGCGACTTGCCTCTCGTCGCAATGGAATCGCGACTTCCAGCCGATCTGGGTCACACCGAAGTCGGTGCCCATGGCGCGGGCGAGGACGTCGACGATCTCGGCGTCGTCGACGGGCGCGTCGTCGGGCAGTTGGTGGTCGCGGTCCCACACCAGGGCGCGGTACCACGAGCCGTCCGCGTCGTGCCGGTTGTAGGGAGCCAGGAAACCCAGCACGTCACCGGTGGTGTCCACCACCAGGCCGCCGCGGGCCGGGCCGTGGGCCAGCTTGACGTCGGCCAGCATCAACGAGGTCAGCACCGTCTTGCCGGGGAAGTCGGCGCCGAGCAGCGTCCGGACGGTGCTGTGGGCGCCGTCGGCGCCGATCACATACCGCGCCCGCCACGTCTGCCGGTGTGCGGGATCGCCGTCGCCCTTGGGTCCGGCGGTGACGGTGACGCCCGCGGCGTCCTGCGCGAGCGCGACCACCTCGACGCCGCGCCGGATGTCGGCCCCCTCGGCCACCGCGTAGCGGCGCAGCGCGGCGTCGACGTTGGTCTGCGGGGTGATCAGGACGAACGGGTAGGCCGAGTCGAGCCGGGTCAGGTCGAGGCGGGCCTTGGCGAACAGCGTCACGTCCGGTCCGCGCTGCCCGATCGCGAGCAGCTCGTCGGCCGCGCCGCGCGCGTCGAGGAGCTCCAGGGTCCGGGGCATGACGGCGAACGCGCGGCTGGTCGGGTTCTCGGCGGGCCAGCGCTCCAGCACGGTCACCGACCGCCCGGCGCGGGCCAGGTCGCCCGCGGCGGTCAGGCCGGTGGGGCCCGCGCCCACGACCAGGACGTCGACCTCGTGAACCGTGGTTGTACTCATCGGATCGCTCCTTCCGGTTGCGGGTACCAGCGACGGATGTCGCCGGGGGTGGCTTGCGCGGCGTGGTTGAAGACGAAGCGGCAACCGGGCTGGGTGGTGTGCGCGATGTTGACGATCGACTCGAACAGCAGGGTGTTGGCGGCGACCAGGCGGATCCCGGCGCCGATCAGCACGGCGTCGTAACGCTTGGCGCGCAGCCACGCGGCGGCCTTGTCGGCGCCGGCGGTGCCGAAGTCGATCAGGCAGTTGTCCACCCGGTAGCCCGCCGCGCGCAGGCCTGCGACGTTGTCGTCGTTGGCCGCCCGCAGCGCGTCCCGCGACAGGCCCGCGAACTGGGCGAACTCCGGCGACGAGTAGTCGATGACGTCGGGATCCAGCCCGACCTGGATGACGGTCACGGTCATGTCTGGGTCTCCTCGCCGAGCCGATTCAACAACTGTTGAAATCAACGTAAGCCCGGCCGCTAGCCATGTCAACAGTTGTTGAACTAGAATTTCGGCATGCCCGGTAAGACCCGCGACGGCAAGGTCACCCGCGCGACGATCCTGAGCGCCGCGCGGACCCTGTTCTCCACCCACGGCTTCGAGCGGACCACCATCCGTGCGATCGCGGCCGAGGCCGGCGTCGACCCGGCGCTCGTCATGCACTACTTCGGCAACAAGGCCGACCTGTTTGCCGCGGTCTCGCGGCTCGAGATCACCTTCCCCGACCTCACCGGCGTCGCCCCGGAACGCATCGCCGACATCCTGGTGCCGTTCCTCATCCGGGTATGGGATCCGGGCGGGCCGTTCCTGCCGCTGCTGCGCGCGGCCGCGACCAACCGGGTGGCCGCCGACGCGCTACTGGAGGTGTTCGTCGAAAAGGTCGCCCCGGCGCTGACCACCATCACCCCCGACCGGGCCGCCGAGCGGACCGCGATGGTGGGATCGCAGGTGCTGGGAATCGCCATGGCGCGCAATGTCGTTGGGGTGCCCGCGCTGGTCGCGATGGACGACGCGACGCTGACCGAATGGCTGCGCCCGGTGCTGGCGCACTACCTCACCGGCTCGACCCGCGCCTAGAGTGAATGGCATGCCGCTTACCGGAGAATACGAACCGTCGCCGTTGGATTGGTCTCGCGAGCAAGCTGACAAATACGCCGAGTCGGGGGGCGCCGAGGCCGCCGACATGAAGGGCAAGCCGATCATCCTGCTGACCACGGTCGGCGCCAAGACCGGCAAACTGCGCAAGACGCCGCTGATGCGCGTCGAGCACGACGGCCAGTACGCGGTCGTCGCCTCCTTGGGCGGGGCGCCGAAACATCCGGTCTGGTACTACAACATCAAGAAGAATCCCCGCGTCGAGCTGCAGGACGGCTCGGTGACCCGCGATTACGACGCCCGCGAGGTCTTCGGCGACGAGAAGGCGACTTGGTGGGAGCGCGCCGTGGCGGCCTGGCCCGACTACGCCGAGTACCAGACCAAGACCGACCGCCAGATCCCGGTGTTCGTGCTGACCCCGGTCGACTGAATTCCGGAGTTGGTCGGCCGCCGTGGCACCATTGATCAGTGTCCGCCGAATTGAGCCAGAGTCCGAGCGTCTCGCCGCTGTCCGCGGCTGACATCGACGGCGCGGCCAAGCGGATCGCCGCGGTGGTCACGCCGACCCCGCTGCAGTTCAGCGACCGGTTGTCGGCGATCACCGGCGCGCAGGTCTACCTCAAGCGCGAGGACCTGCAGATCGTGCGCTCCTACAAGCTGCGCGGCGCCTACAACCTGCTGGTCCAGCTGACCGAGGCGGAGCTGGCGGCCGGGGTGGTGTGTTCGTCGGCGGGCAACCACGCGCAGGGTTTCGCCTACGCGTGCCGGATGCTGCAGGTGCACGGCCGCGTCTACGTGCCGGCCAAGACGCCGATGCAGAAGCGCGACCGGATCCGCTACCACGGCGGCGACTTCATCGACCTGATCGTCGGTGGCAGCACCTACGACCTGGCCGCCGAGGCGGCCCTGGCCGACGTGGCGAGCACCGGCGCCACGTTGGTGCCGCCCTATGACGACCTGCGCACCATGGCGGGCCAGGGCACCATCGCCGCCGAACTACTCGATCAGCTCGGCGCCGAGCCGGACCTGGTGGTGGTCCCGGTGGGCGGCGGCGGCTGCATCGCCGGCATCACCACCTACCTCGCCGAGCGGACGCGCAACACCTCGGTGCTGGGCGTCGAGCCGGCCGGCGCCGCGGCGATGATGGCCGCGCTGTCGGCCGGGGAGCCGGTGACGCTGGAAGACGTCGACCAGTTCGTCGACGGCGCCGCGGTGCGGCGGGCCGGTGACCTCACCTACGCCGCGCTGGCGGCCGCCGGCGACATGGTCTCGATCACCGCGGTCGACGAGGGCGCGGTGTGCACCGCGATGCTCGACCTCTACCAGAACGAGGGCATCATCGCCGAGCCGGCGGGCGCGCTGTCGGTCACCGGATTGCTCGACGCCGACATCGAGCCCGGTTCGACGGTGGTGTGCCTGATCTCGGGCGGCAACAACGACGTGTCGCGGTACGGCGAAGTGCTCGAACGCTCGCTGGTGCACCTCGGCCTCAAGCACTACTTCCTGGTGGACTTCCCCCAGGAGCCCGGGGCGTTGCGCCGCTTCCTGGACACCGTGCTCGGACCGAACGACGACATCACCCTGTTCGAGTACGTCAAGCGCAACAACCGGGAGACCGGCGAGGCGCTGGTCGGCATCCAGCTGGGGTCCTCGGCCGACCTGGACGGCCTGCTGGCCCGGATGCGTGCGACCGAGTTGCACGTCGAGACCCTGAAACCGGGCTCGCCGGCCTACCGCTACCTGCTGCTCTAGCGGCCGGGGCCGCGATAGATGCGCCCGCCATATGGACCCGGCACCAGCGGATTCGGCCCGGTCAGCGCCGGATTGGTGGCGTGTCTCGTCCTGCTGGTGTGGGCGGCGATATGGATCGCTCGGCGCGGGCGCCTGCTAATCGCGTTGTGGGACAAGGTGTCTCACAACGCCGTGATCGATGAGACGCTGACCTGGCTGCGCGACCGGATCGGCGCCAGGGAACGGGCGCTGGCGCGCCGGTTGCGGGTGAGCGAGGTCGCCGGGTTGGCGTTGGCGCTCGGGCTGCTCGTGGTCGTGGCGCTGGCGGTCGGCTTCACCGAGGTGCTCGACGACGTGCTCGAGGGCGACGGCATCGCCGGATTCGACCAACCGACGACGCGGTGGCTCGCCACCCACCGGGATCTGTGGCTGACCACCGCCCTGAGGGTGGTGACCGGAGCGGGGAGTCCGCTTTTCCTGGCCGCGGTCGCCTTGCCGATCTCGGTTGTCGCCGGTTGGCGGTGCCGGTCGTGGCGGCCCGTGGTGCTGGCACTGGTTGCCGGCGTGGGCGTCCCCCTGGTGCTGTTCACGGCGAAGGTCTTGGTGGGCCGGCAACGCCCGGCCCTGCCGTTCGCCCTGGTCGACGCGGACGGCTATTCGTTTCCGTCCGGGCACGCGACCGGCACCGCCGCGAGCATGGTCATCTCCGCGTGGCTGCTGACCCGCTGGCTCGTCCCATGGTGGACCGGGCGGGTGATCGTCTGGGCGATGGCCACCGCCGTGACGTTCGTGGTCGGGTTTTCCCGCGTTTATCTGGGGGTCCACTACGTCAGCGATGTGCTGTCGGGCTGGCTGCTGGGGCTGGCCTGGGCCGGCACCGTCATGCTCGTCGGCTCCTGGTGGGACGACACCCGACGGGCACGCGGCTCAGCGTCGGTCACCCCGTAAGTACGCCGGCACGGCGGTGCCCGGAGTCAGGTCGCCGGCCGGCACGGGCGGCCCGGCCGTCAGGCTCAGCGGCAGCACGCCCGCCCAATGGGGCAGCGACAGGTCCTGCGGATCGTCGGCCGGCGGGCCGCTGCGCACCTTCGCCGACACCTCGACGAGGTCGAGGGCGAGCACCCCGGTCGCGGCGAGCTCGCGCGCATCGGGGGCTCGGCAGTCGGCGGCGCGCCCCGGCGCGATGTGATCCAGCAGGCCGCCCAGCGCCCGCGACTTCTCCGCCGGATCGTCCACCACGCGCGCATCGCCCAGCACCACCACCGAGCGGAAATTCACCGAGTGGTGCATGGCCGAGCGGGCCAGCACCAGACCGTCGACCAGGGTCGCGGTGACGCAGACCGGCAGGCCCGACCCCGCGGCTTCGGCCGCCTTCGCCGCCAGCACCGGGCCGCCGCCGGACGAACCGTGCAGGTAGAGCGTTTCGTCGAGCCGGGCGTGCGTGGTGGGCAAGACCACCGGTCGACCGGCGCTCAGGTAGCCCAGGTGGCAGATCAGCGCCTCGTCCAGGATGGCGTGCACCGTGGGCCGGTCGTAGTGCGCCCGCTCCCGGTAGCGGGTCGGCGTGGTGCGTGCGGTCGGTTGGTATGCGGTGTCCACGGCGTTGCCCTCAGATTTGTTCTAGTACATAATATATTGCGTGCCAGTACAAAACAGCATAACCGGAACCGGCGCGGAGTCCATAGCCGCCAGCGTCGAGGCGGCGATATCGGGCGGCGCTTTGGCGCCCGGCGACGCGCTACCGCCGGTGCGGGAGCTGGCCACCCAGCTCGGCGTCAACGCCAACACCGCCGCCGCCGCCTACCGCCTGCTGCGTCAGCGCGGTGCCGTCGAGACCGCCGGCCGGCGCGGCACCCGCGTGCGCCATCGCCCGGCGACCACCCCGCGCTCGCTGCTCGGGCTGGACGTGCCCGCCGGCGTGCGCGACCTGTCCACCGGAAATCCGCACCCCGCCCTGTTGCCCATCGCGGGCGCGTCGCCGCCCGGCCCGGACGCGAAGCCACCGGTGCTCTACGGCGAGCCGGCCGTCTCGGCGGCGCTGGGGGAGTTCGCCCGCCGCGCGCTGTCCGCCGACGGGGTCCCCGCCGACCACCTGGCGGTGACCAGCGGCGCGCTGGATGGCATCGAACGCGCGCTCACCGCGCACCTGCGGCCCGGCGATCGCGTGGCCGTCGAGGATCCGGGCTGGGCCAACCTTCTCGATCTGCTTGCCGCACTGGGTCTTTCGGCCCAACCGGTGCGGGTCGACGACGACGGCCCGCTGCCCGACGATTTGGCCCGCGCGCTGGGTGGCGGGGTGCGCGCGCTGGTGCTCACCAACCGCGCCCAAAACCCCACGGGCGCCGCGTTTTCCGCCGATCGTGCCGCTGCGCTGGGCGCGCTGTTGGCGCGGCGGGCCGACGACCTGCTGGTGGTGGAAGACGACCACTGCGCCGGCATCTCCGGCGCACCGCTGCACACCCTGGCCGGCCGCACCGCGCACTGGGCGTTCGTCCGCTCGGCGTCCAAGGCCTACGGCCCCGACCTGCGGGTGGCCGTGCTTGCCGGCGACCATCGCACCGTCGAGCGGGTGCACGGCCGGTTGCGGCTCGGGCCGGGCTGGGTGAGCCACATCCTGCAGCGGCTGGCCGTCGACTTGTGGTCCGACCCGGCGGCGGCGCAGCTGGTGGCGACCGCCGAGCGGGACTACGCCCAAAGCCGAACCCGCCTTTGCGATGCCCTGGCCGAGCGCGGCGTCGAGGCGCACGGGCGCTCCGGGCTCAACGTGTGGGTGCCGGTTCCCGACGAGGCGGTCGCCGTGTCGCGCCTGCTCGCCGCGGGCTGGGCGGCCGCACCGGGCAGCCGGTTCCGGATGCACACGCCGGCGGGCATCCGCATCACGATCTCCGGGCTGACCGCCGACGAGATCGATCCGCTCGCCGACGCGGTCGCCCGGGCGGTGCGCCCGGCCGGCCGGGCCATCGTGTAGCCGCCGCTCAGGCGCCCTCGTCGTCGTTGGCGCCGGGTCCGGGACCGCTCCACAACAGCTCAATGCCGGGATGCGGCGGCATGTCATGGCGCACGGCGTTCCGGCCCGACGGCGGATTGGGGGCGCGGCGGCTCGGCTTGCGCCGGCAGATGCGTCGCAGTGGGTGACCGAATTCAGATTGACTCATGGCGGCATCATCGGGGGTCAGCCCGCGGCGCCGCCATTCAGTTGTCCACAGCCCGCTCACGTCGAGAGAATCGCGATGAAGAATCTGCGAGGATTCCGGCGGCTTTAGCAACTTCGCCGTATGCGGCCGCCAGGCTCGACAACGTCGAATGAGCGTTGCGGCCACTCGGGTTGGGAACCACCCACAGCTCGGTTGCGTCATATGGCGACGCTTGCTTGCCCGCCTCGGCGCGGCGCTGACCGAAAGCGTCTCGGTATGCGGTGATCCCGAGGACTGCGACGACACGCGGGACGAATTTTTCGACCATCCGGTCCAGTTTCCGCTTGCCGTTGATCAGTTCGGCGGCGGTGAGCTCGTCGGCGCCCGCGGTCGCCCTGTCGACCAGGTTGGTAATGCCGATCCCGCGCCGCACCAGGTATTTCCAGTCGTCCGGCGCAAACCCTGACGAGGCGTCGATTAAGTGATCGGTGATGCCGGCGCGGTACAACGCCGGCCAGAACCGATTGCCGCGCGGCGCGAAATGTGCTTGTACGGCAGCGGTTCGCAGGCCGGGATTAATGCCCACGAACAGCAGCCGGACCTGATCG
>NZ_LZMG01000082.1:0-10277 GCF_001673615.1 Mycobacterium sp. 1245499.0 | reverse complement strand
CGGCTCGTCTCGGCCGTGAATACCGAACTGGACGCCGACCTCACCGTCCGATCCCTGTTCGAGGCACCCACCGTCGCACAACTCGCGCCCCACGTGCAGGCCGGCGCCGCCCGCACCGACCGCTTGGTGCCCGCCGAACGGCCGGCGCTGGTGCCCTTGTCGTTCGCCCAGTCGCGCTTGTGGTTCATCGACCAGTTCCAGGGCCCATCGCCGGTGTACAACATGGCGGTCGCCCTGAAGCTGAGCGGGCCGGTGGATGCCGAGGTGATGGGCGCCGCCCTAGCCGACGTGGTGGGCCGCCACGAAAGCCTGCGGACCCTGTTCCTCGCGCCCGAAGGCACGCCGCAACAGGCGGTCGTCCCGCCCGAGCGCAGCGAAGTCGGCTGGCAGGTCGTCGACGCCACCCGGTGGCCGGCCTCCTGGCTGGCGGAGGCCACCCACGAGGCGGCACGATACACCTTCGATCTAACCAGCGAATTGCCCTTGCGGGCATGGCTTTTCCACACCGGCGACGATGAACACGTCCTGGTGGCAGTGGTACACCATATCGCCGCGGACGGGTGGTCGCTGGCGCCGCTGGTGCGTGACCTCGGGACGGCCTATGCCAGCAGGTCGTCCGGACGAGCCCCGCAGTGGGCGCCGCTGCCGGTCCAATACGTGGACTACACGCTGTGGCAGCGCGCCCAATTCGGCGACCTCGACGACCCGGACAGCCCCATCACCAGGCAGCTCGCCTACTGGGAACAAGCCCTAGCCGGGCTACCGGAACGTGTTGAGCTACCCACCGACCGGCCGTATCCCTTGGTGGCCGATTACCGTGGGGCCGGCCTGGCCGTGCAGTGGCCGGCCGACCTTCAGCAACAGATCGCCGACCTGGCGCAAGCCCACCACGTGACCAGTTTCATGGTCGTGCAGGCCGGCCTTGCCGTGCTGCTGTCCAGCCTGAGCGCGAGTTCCGATGTGGCGGTGGGCTTTCCGATCGCGGGCCGGCGCGACCCGGCCCTGGACGACGTCGTCGGTTTCTTCGTCAACACCCTGGTGCTCCGCGTGGACCTCGGCGGCGATCCCAGCGTCGCCGAACTGTTGGCCCGGGTACGGCAGCGCAGCCTGGCGGCCTACGAACACCAGGACGTGCCCTTCGAAGTGCTCGTCGAACGGCTCAACCCCACCCGGAACCTCGCCCACCACCCGCTGGTCCAGGTGATGTTGGCCTGGCAGAACAACCAACCCGTCGACCTGAATCTGGGCGATATACAGGTCACGCCGCTGCCCCTGGAGACCCAGGTCGCCCGGATGGATCTGGTCTTCTCGCTCGCCGAACATTGGGGAGAGGACGGCCGGCCCGCCGGCATCACCGGAACGGTGGAGTTCCGCACCGACGTCTTCGACGCGCCCAGCATCGAGACGATGATCGCCCGACTGCGGCAGGTGCTTTCGGCCATGACCGCCGATCCCGCCCGGGCGCTGTCGACGATCGGCGTCCTCGCCGAGTCGGAGCGCGACCGCCTCGATGCGATCGGCAACCGCGCGGTGTTGACCCAGCCGGTGACCGGTCCGGTGTCCATCCCGGCACTCTTCGACGAACAGGTGACTCACGCGCCCGCGGCGGTGGCGATCACCTGCGGTCGACGGTCGTGGACCTATCGCGAGGTCGATGCGTCGGCTAACCAGTTGGCGCGCATACTGATTGGCCGCGGCGCGGGCCCCGGCCAGCGGGTGGCGGTGGCGATGCCCCGGTCGGCCGGGGCGATCGTGGCGATCATGGCAGTGCTGAAGACCGGCGCGGCCTACGTACCGATCGACCCGGCGCTACCGTCGGCCCGCATCGAATTCATGCTCACCGATGCCGCACCGATCGCGACGGTCAGCACTGCCGAGATCCGCGCGGATCTGCCCCGGTGCGGACCGGTCATCGACATCGACGACCCCGCCGTGCGCGTCCAACCCACCACGGGATTGCCGGCGCCGGCGGCGGACAACGTCGCGTACGTCATTTACACCTCGGGGACCACGGGCGCCCCCAAGGGTGTCGCGGTGACCCACCACAATGTCACCCAACTGTTGCTGTCGCTGGATCCCGAACTGGGTCTGGGGCGGGTGTGGAGCCACTGTCATTCCCTGGCCTTCGATTTCTCCGTATGGGAACTCTTCGGGCCGCTGCTGCGCGGCGGACGCCTCGTCGTCGTCCCCGATCAGGTGGTCCGGTCTCCGGAAGACCTGCGCGCCTTGCTGATTGCCGAAGGTGTCGAGGTGTTGAGCCAGACCCCGTCGGCGGTGGCGGCACTGGCGACCGACGGCCTGGAATCGGTGGCGCTGATCGTCGGCGGCGAACCGTGTTCCGTCGAGGTGATGGATCGGTGGGCGCGCGGACGGGTGATGATCAACCAATACGGCCCGACGGAGACCACCATGTATGCGGCGATGACCGCGCCGCTGACGGCGGATCTCGATGTGGTGCCGATCGGTTCGCCGGTGCCCGGCGCCGCGCTGTTCGTGCTGGACCACTGGTTGCGTCCGGTGCCGCCCGGCGTGGTGGGGGAGTTGTACATCGCGGGCCGTGGGGTTGCCGCCGGTTATCTGGGCCGCGCCGGTTTGACAGCATCGCGGTTCGTGGCCTGCCCGTTCGGTGGGCCCGGCGCGCGCATGTATCGCACCGGCGACCTGGTGCGGTGGGGCGCCGACGAGCAGCTCGAGTACCTCGGGCGCGCCGACGAACAGGTCAAGATCCGTGGCTACCGCATCGAGCTCGGTGAAATACACTCCGCGCTCACCGAATTGGACGGCGTCGAGCAGGCCGCGGTGATCGCCCGCGAAGACCACTCCGCGACCGTGCGGCTGGTGGGGTATGTCACCGGGACGGCGGACCCGACCGAAGTGCGGTCGCGGCTCGCCGAGCGGTTGCCGGCCTACATGGTGCCGGCCGCCGTCGTGACGCTCGACGCGCTGCCGCTGACCGTCAACGGCAAACTCGATACCCGCGCCCTGCCCGCCCCAAATTACGGCTCGGACGCCTACCGCGCCCCGGCCGACGCGATCGAGGAGATCCTGGCCGGCATCTACGCCCAGGCCCTCGGGCTTGAGCGGGTCGGCGTGGACGATTCGTTCTTCGACCTGGGCGGCGACAGCATCCTGTCGATGCAGGTGGTCGCCCGGGCCCGCGCCGCCGGCGTAATGTGCCGGCCGCGTGATGTTTTCGTGGAACAGACGGTGTCCCGGCTGGCGCGGGTCGTCACACTGGTCTCCGCAGCAGCCGATGCCGCCGATGACGGGACGGGGCCGGTGGTGGCCACCCCGATCATGCGGTGGCTGCAGAACATGGACGGCCCCATCGAGCAGTTCAACCAGACGCTGGTGCTGGCGGCGCCGGCGGGCGTGGGTCAGGCCGACATACCGGTGCTGCTGCAGGCGCTGCTGGACCGGCATCCCATGCTGCGGCTCTGCGTCGACGACGACGGCGCGGGCGACTGGTCCCTGCACGTGCCCGAGGTGGGTGCGGTGGACGCCTGCGCCTGCTTGCGGACCGTGGATGTGCTCTCCGATGCGGCGCTCAGCCAGGCGCGGTCCCGACTGAACCCCGGCGCCGGCGTGCTGCTGAGCGCGGTATGGGCCTGCGCGACAAACCAATTGGCATTGATCATTCACCACCTGGCCGTCGACGCCGTGTCCTGGCGGACGCTGGTCGAGGACATCAACATCGCCTGGGCACAGCACCGCAGCGGCCAGCCGATCGAACTGCCCGCAGGCGGGACCTCGTTCGCCCGGTGGTCGTCGCTGCTGGCCGACCACGCCCGCAGCGCGGCGGTGCTCGACCAGGCAGACGCCTGGCGGCGCATCGAGCAGACACCGGCGCTGTTGCCGGCGGCGCGGCCCGAGGACACCTACGCGACCGCGGGGCAGTTGTCGGCGTCGCTGGACGTCGAGACGACCCGGTCGTTGCTGGGAGAGGTGCCCGCGGCGTTCCACGCCGGGGTGCAGGACATCCTGCTGATCGCCTTCGGGATGGCGATCGCCGAATTCTCCGGCACGGCGAACCCCATCGGCATCGACATCGAGGGCCACGGGCGCGGCGAAGAGCTGGGCCCGAACGTCGATCTGTCCCGCACCGTGGGCTGGTTCACCACCAAACATCCGGTGGCCCTGGACATCCCCGGCCTGGACTGGGGACGAGTGAGGGCCGGTGACGCCGCGGTGAGCGCGGTGATCAAGGACGCCAAGGAGCAACTGCGCGCCCTGCCGAACGGTGTGACCTACGGGCTGTTGCGCTACCTGAATCCCGAAGTGGCACTGGCTGGTTCGGATCCGGACATCGGGTTCAACTATCTGGGTCGCCTCGGCGGTGGAACCGCCGGGTTGTCCGACGAGTTGTGGCGGCCGAGCCCGAACAGTCCGTCGTTGAGTGCGGCGGCCGCGGCGCTGGCGCTGCCGTTGCCGCACACGCTGGAGCTCAATGCGGGCACCATGGAGACCGACGACGGTCCCGAGTTGCTGGCGAACTGGACGTGGGCACCCTCGGCGCTGACGCGTGGTGAGGCAAAGCGACTGAGCCGGTTGTGGTTTGAGGCACTGGCCAGCATCTGCGCGCTGGTCCGGCGCGGCGGCGGCGGCTTGACCCCGTCGGACATCGCCCCCGCCAGGCTCAGTCAGCAGCAGATCGACCAACTCGAGCGGCAATACGACGTCGCCGATATCCTGCCGCTGACCCCGCTGCAGCAGGGACTGCTGTTCCATGCGACCGCCGGCCAGGGCGACGCCGACGTGTACGCCGTCCAGCTGAATATCACGCTGCGGGGCGCCCTCGATTCGCACCGACTGCAGCGCGCCCTGGATACCGTCGTCACCCGCCACCCCAACCTGGCCGCCCGATTCTCTTCTGACTTCGGCGATCCCGTGCAGATCATCCCCGGCGCTGCCGACCTCGCCTATCAGCATGTCGAGATCCGGGGCGGCGACGTCGAGGAACAGGTCCAGCGGCTTTGCACCGCCGAGCGGGTCGCGGCGCGAAAGCTCGGTGCGGATCCGCCGTTGCGGGCCGCGCTGATCCGCACCGCGGATCACGAACACCGGTTCCTCCTCACCGTCCACCACATCGTGATGGACGGCTGGTCGCTTCCGATCCTGCTGCAAGAGATCTTCGCCTGCTACTACGGCTCGCGATTGCCGACGGCGCTGCCGTACCGCGGGTTCGTCACCTGGCTGGCCGATCGGGACGTCGCCGCCGCCCGCCAGGCCTGGCGCGCTGCGCTCGACGGTTTCGACACCCCCACCATGGTGGGCCCGGCGGGCCGAATCGGGCTGGGTCCGCGCGCCGTGGCGACCCTGCAATTGACGGCCGAAACCACCAGTGCGCTAGGCGAACTCGCGCGCTCCTGTCGCACCACCGTCAACACCGTGCTGCAGGCGGCGTGGGCGCAGCTGCTGATGTGGCAGACCGGTCAACGCGACGTCGCCTTCGGCACCGCCGTCTCGGGCCGCCCGGCCGATCTGCCCGGCGCGGAATCCATGGTGGGTCTGCTGATCAACACCGTGCCGGTGCGCGCGCGCGTCACCGCGGCGAGTACCGTCGCCGACTTGCTGGGCCAGCTGCAACGTGCCCACAATGACACCCTCGAGCACCAGCACCTGGCGCTCAACGAGATTCACCGCATCACCGGGCATGACCAGCTGTTCGACAGCTTGCTCGTATACGAGAACTATCCGGTCGACGCCACGACGTTGTCGGCCGTCCACGACCTGACCGTCACCGAATTCACCAGCCACGAATACAACCACTACCCGCTGTCGCTGCAGGCCGTGCCCGGTGAAGAGCTGCGCCTGCGGGTCGAATTCGACACCGACGTGTTCGACCCGGCCCACATCGACACGCTGACCGCGCGGTTACACCGGCTGCTGGTCGCCATGACCGCCGATCCGGCCCGGCCGTTGCTGTCCGTGGACGCGCTCGACGGCGGGGAACACGCGCGGCTTGCCGACTGGGGGAATCGGGCGGCGTTGACCGGGGGCGCGGCCACACCGCCGTCACTGCCCGCGCTGTTCGCCACCCAGGTGACCCGCAGGCCCGACGCGATCGCGGTGACCTGCGAGGGTCGCACGATGACCTATCGCGCGCTCGACGAGGCGTCGAACCGCCTGGCGCACTTGTTGGTTGACCAGGGCGTCGGGCCGGGATATGTTGTGGCGCTGCTGTTTTCCCGATCGGCCGAGGCGATCGTGGCCATCCTGGCGACCCTGAAGGCCGGGGCGGCCTACCTGCCCATCGACCTGGGGCTCCCGCCGGCCCGGATCGGATTCATGATCGATGACACCGCACCGACCGTCGCGCTCAGCACGACGGGCCTGCGCTCGCGCCTGGCCGGGTCCGGACTGCCGGTCATAGACATCGACGCCGCCGCCGTCCACGATCACTCCGGCACCGCGTTGCCGGCGCCGGCATCCGACAACGTCGCGTACATCATCTACACCTCGGGCACCACCGGCGTCCCGAAAGGCGTTGCCGTCACTCATCGCAACGTCGCCCAACTCCTGGAATCGCTGCACGCCGCGCTGCCCGGAGCCGGCGTGTGGTCGCAGTGCCATTCCTACGGCTTCGACGTGTCGATCCAGGAAATCTGGGGCGCCCTGGCCGGCGGCGGCCGCCTGGTGATCGTGCCCGAGCAGGTGACGCGCTCGCCGGACGAACTGCACGCCATGCTGATCGCCGAAAGCGTCACCGTGCTCAGCCAAACGCCATCGGCGCTGGCGGCTCTGTCACCGCAAGGTCTGCATACCGCGCTGATCATCGGCGGTGAACCCTGCCCGGCGGCATTGGCCGGCCAGTGGGCCCCGGGCCGGGTGATGATCAACGCCTACGGGCCCACCGAAACCACGGTGGATGTGGTGCTCAGTGCGCCGCTCGCCGCCGACACCGGAGCGCCACCGCTCGGCTCGCCGGTGGCCGGGGCCGCGCTGTTCGTGCTGGACGCGTGGCTGCGGCCGGTGCCCGCCGGCGTGGTCGGCGAGCTGTACGTGGCCGGCGCCGGGGTGGCCGTCGGCTATCCGTGCCGCGCCGGTCTGACCGCATCCCGGTTCGTAGCCTGCCCGTTCGGCGGGACCGGGACGCGCATGTATCGCACCGGGGATCTGGTGCGTTGGGGCGCGGACGGTCAGCTGCACTACGCCGGGCGCGCCGACGGGCAGGTCAAGATCCGTGGCCATCGCATCGAGCTCGGTGAAGTACACAGCGCCCTAGGGCAATTGGACGGCGTCACGCAGTCGGCGGTGATCGCCCGTGAGGACCGGCCGGGCGAGAAGCGGCTCGTCGCCTACCACACCGGCACCGCCGACCCGGCCGAGATCCGCGCCCAGCTGGCCGCGCGGCTACCCGCCTACATGGTCCCGTCCGCGGTGGTGGCCATCGAGGCAATGCCGTTGACGCCCAACGGCAAAATCGACGCCCGCGCCCTCCCGGCACCCGACTACACCGCCGGTGATTATCGGGCCCCGGCCACCCCGGTCGAGGAAATCCTGGCCGGCATTTACGCCCGGGTGCTGGGGCTCGAGCGGGTCGGGGTGGACGATTCGTTCTTCGATCTGGGCGGCGACTCGCTGTCGGCGATGCGGGCGATCGCCACGATCAACACCACGCTGGACGCCGGCATCGGGGTGCGGATGTTGTTCGAGGCGCCCACCGTTGGCGAGTTGGCCGCACGCGTCGGCGCGGGCGGGGGCAGGCTCGACGGACTCATAGCGCACCAACGGCCGGCGGTGCTGCCGTTGTCGTTCGCCCAGTCGCGGTTGTGGTTCATCGACCAGCTGCATGGCCCCTCACCGGTGTACAACATGGCCGCGGCGCTGCGGTTGAGCGGACGCCTGGACGCCACCGCGCTCGCGGTGGCACTGCGAGACGTGGTGGCACGCCACGAGAGCCTGCGCACGGTGTTCACCGCCGTCGAGGGCACACCGCAGCAGGTGGTGTTGCCCCCCGAGCGGGCCGACGTCCCATGGCAAGATGTCGACGCCACGGGCTGGTCACCCGCCCGCCTGGAGGACGCCATCCGCCACACGGCGCGGCACACGTTCGACCTGGCAACCGAAATCCCCTTGTGTGCCAAACTTTTCCGCCTCGGTGTTGAGGAGCACGTCCTGGTGGCCGTGGTGCACCACATCGCCGCGGACGGGGGTTCGCTGCCGCCGCTGGTGCGCGATCTGGCGCTGTCCTACGCCAGCCGTGCGGCCGGACAGGCCCCGGACTGGACGCCGCTGCCGGTGCAGTATGCCGACTACACGCTATGGCAGCGCGCGCAATTCGGCGATCTGGAAGATCCGGACAGCCCGATCGCGAAGCAACTGGCGTATTGGGAACGGGCGCTGGCCGGGCTGCCCGAGCGGCTGGAGCTGCCCACCGATCGGCCCTATCCGGCGGTCGCCGACTACCGCGGGGCCAGCGTGGCGGTGGAGTGGCCAGCGGAGTTGCAGCAGCGGGTGCGGGCGGTGGCCGACGCGCACAACGCGACGAGCTTCATGGTGGTGCAGGCCGCCCTGGCGGTGTTGCTGGCCAAGATCAGCGCGAGTTCGGATGTGGCGGTGGGCTTTCCGATCGCCGGGCGGCGCGATCCGGCCCTGGACGACGTGGTGGGCTTCTTCGTCAACACCCTGGTGCTGCGGGTCGACGTCGGTGCGGACCCGACCATCGCCGAACTACTCGCCCAGGTTCGCCGGCGCAGCCTGGCCGCCTACGAGCACCAGGACGTGCCCTTCGAGGCGCTGGTCGAGCGGCTCAACCCGACCCGCAGCCTGGCGCATCATCCGCTGGTGCAGGTCATGCTGGCCTGGCAGAACCACGAGCCGACCGACCTGAGCCTCGGTGACCTGCGGGTCACCCCGCTGCCGGTCGACACCCGCACCGCCCGAACCGACTTGGCGTGGTCGCTGGCCGAACGCTGGACTCGGGACGGCCGGCCCGCCGGGATCGGCGGCGCGGTGGAATTCCGCACCGACGTGTTCGACACCGCCACCGTGCAAACGCTGATCGAGCGCTTGCGGCGGGTGGTGGCGGCGATGACGGCCGACCCCGCCCGGCGACTGTCGTCGATCGATCTGCTCGACGACGACGAGCACGCGCGCCTCCACGCCATCGGTAACCGCGCGGCGCTGTCGCGGCAGGCCAGCGGGCCGTCCTCGATTCCGGCGCTGTTCGCCGCTCAGGTGGCCCGCGACCCGCTGGCGGTGGCGCTGACGTGGGGCGGCCTGTCGATGAGCTATCGCGAGCTCGACGCGGCCGCGAACCGGTTGGCGCACCGGCTCATTGACGAAGGATGCGGACCCGGGCAATGCGTGGCGGTCCTGATGGAGCGCTCGGCGCACGCCGTCGTCGCCATCCTCGCGGTGCTCAAGACCGGCGCGGCGTACCTGCCGATCGACCCCGCCATGCCGCAACAGCGCATCGGATTCATGCTCACCGACGCCGCGCCCGTCGCCGCCGTCACCACGACGAACCTGCGGTCGCGGCTCGACGGATGCGGCGTCGCAATCATCGACGTCGCCGGGCCCGCCGTGCACACCCGGCCCGGCAGCGCCTTGACCGCGCCCGAACCCGCCGACATCGCCTACCTCATCTACACCTCCGGCACCACCGGGACCCCGAAGGGCGTCACGGTCACCCACGGCAACGTCACCGCACTGCTGGCCTCGATGAACGGCCGGCTGACGCCGCCGACCGGAGTGTGGAGCCAGTGCCATTCGCTGGCCTTCGACTTCTCGGTGTGGGAGATCTTCGGGGCGCTGCTGTCGGGCGGACGGCTGCTGATCGTCCCCGACGACGTCGTGCGCTCACCGGAAGACCTGCGGGCCTTGCTGATTGACGAAGACGTCAGCGTGCTGAGCCAGACCCCGTCGGCCTTCTTCGCGCTACAGGGCGCCGACGCGTCGCGGTCAACGCATCAGTTCACCCCGCGCACCGTGGTGTTCGGCGGCGAAGCGCTGCTTCCCCAGCGGCTGGGCAAGTGGTTGCACAACCACCCGCACCGCCCGCGGCTGATCAACATGTACGGCATCACCGAGACGACGGTGCACGCCTCCTGCCGGAAGATCTGCGACGCGGACATCGACGGCCACCCCGGACCCGGCCACGTACAGTTCGCCGGGCACACCGGCGGGCGCCGGGCACAGCCACGGGTCCAGGACGAAAAACGCCAAATGCGCCAACGGTTTTCCGATGGGACTGACGTGGCCGTCGATGTCCGCGTCGCAGATCTTCCGGCAGGAGGCGTGCACCGTCGTCTCGGTGATGCCGTACATGTTGA
>NZ_LZMG01000081.1:0-768 GCF_001673615.1 Mycobacterium sp. 1245499.0 | reverse complement strand
ATCGCCGGAGTCGTCGGCGGCGCACCCAACCCGTACA
Organism: Mycobacterium sp. 1245499.0; assembly: GCF_001673615.1. Taxonomy (NCBI): domain Bacteria; kingdom Bacillati; phylum Actinomycetota; class Actinomycetes; order Mycobacteriales; family Mycobacteriaceae; genus Mycobacterium; species Mycobacterium sp. 1245499.0. The sequence goes on along the minus strand of NZ_LZMG01000081.1, from coordinate 731 downwards.
TCTGGCCGGAGAACCTGCCGCGGGTGAACGCGCGCGGCGGCCCCGGTGGTGCGCCGGGCTGCTGGCAGCCGATCACCCACGATCTGTGGCCCGCGCCGGAGTTGGTGATGGACACCGGCAACAGCCTTGCGCCCTACAACCACCTGGATACCGGGTCGCCGTATGCGAACGAATACGTCTGGGGCCGCCAGGTCGGCGACAACACGATCAATCCGTAAACCGCGAAAGTCCTGCTACACAACGTCATTCGCGTGCCGACAGCAGCGGTCAGCCGGCACACCCCACCGCGCGTACCTGAAAGGTGACGTGGTCCGCCCGCCGGTCCCGCCGTTGCTTTGTTTGTGCCACTGCGGCGCGGTACATTTCACTGGTCTTATTACATGCGTGTACAGGCCAGCGCCGGGTGGCGACGGCACCGAGGCGAGGGGCAGGGTTGGCGACGGTGGGTGACCTGGATAACCACCCGTGTCGCCGGCTGTCCACGATGACTTTCGGGCTCACGGTGTAGCGCCGTGGAAGGTTCACCCGTTCAGATCAACGACTCCCGCGAGCCGCCGTACAAGTTCATCACCCTGCTCGTGGTGGTGGTGCTCGGCGTGATCTTCACCCTGGTCTACATCCAGTTCCGGGGCGGTTTCACCCCCAAGACCGAGTTGACGATGATTGCGTCGCGGGCCGGTTTGGTGATGGATCCGGGTTCGAAGGTGACGTATAACGGGGTGGAGATCGGC
>NZ_LZMG01000080.1:0-6174 GCF_001673615.1 Mycobacterium sp. 1245499.0 | reverse complement strand
GTAGTCGGGCGCGATCTGCGAGCGGACATGCGTATCACCCACCCGCTGATTTCGCGTGCCCACCTGCGGCTGCGCCGACCAGGCCGGTGCCTGGGGCGGTGCCGCGACCGGGATGTTCATCGATTCGGTGCGGGGCGGACGCCCGGCCATGCCCTGGTGGCGGCCGACGTCAAACGTCAGCAGCGGCCCGTCCGGGTTGCCGATGTTGAGGGTCTGCCCGTCGTGGATCTCGACCACCGGCACCCGCCGGCCGTTGACGAAAGTGCCGTTGAGCGAACCGTTGTCGATCGCCAGCCACTTGCCCTGGTCGAAGCGCAGCAGCAGGTGGGCACGCGAAATCAGCGGGTGGGTGATACGCATGTCCGCTCGCAGATCGCGCCCGACTACTACATCGTGGCCCGCTGCGAAGGTGCGTTCCGATCCTTCGTGATGGACGGTTAGCGCTGGCGGGGCTGGTGCTGACATCGCCACAACTGTAGCTTGCGCCCCTGTGGATTACCGGGGAGCGCCCGCTGCCACATCGGGCGCGCCGGTGACCACGCAGTGCGTCCGGGTGTAGATCGTGGGCATGCACTGATTGCAGTGCGTGCACGCCGAATGCACCTGGTGCCGGGCGCCATCAGCGGCGATCCGGTTGATCAGATCCGGTTCGGCCAGCAGCGCGCGGGCCATGGCGACGAATTCGAATCCCTCCGCCATCGCCAGGTCCATCGTCTCCCGGTTGGTGATGCCACCGAGCAGGATCAGCGGCATCTTCAGCTCGTTGCGGAACAGCTTGGCGTCGCGCAACAGATATGCCTCGCGGTACGGGTATTCGCGCAGGAATTTCTTGCCCGTCATGCGCATGCCCCAGCTCAGCGGCGGCTTGAATGCGCCGGCGAACTCCTTGAGTGGCGCGTTGCCGCGGAACAGGTACATCGGGTTGACCAGCGAGCTGCCCGCGGTGAGTTCGATCGCGTCCAGGCCGCCGTCTTCCTCGAGCCACTGGGCTGTCCTCAGCGACTCCTCGGTGCTGATGCCGCCGCGGACGCCGTCGGCCATGTTCAGCTTGGCCGTCACCGCGATGGGCGTGCCCTCCTTTTCCACCGCGCGCCGCACGGCCATCACCATGCCGCGGGCGACCTTGGCCCGGTTTTCCAGCGATCCGCCGAACTCGTCGTCGCGGCGGTTGATCAGCGGGGACAGGAACGAGCTCGCCAAATAATTGTGGCCCAGGTGGATTTCGACGGCATCGAAGCCGGCCTCGATGGCCAGGCGGGCGGCGTTGGCGTGCCCGGCGATCACCTCGTCGATGTCTTCACGCGTCGCCTTCTTGGCGAATCGCATCCCGATCGGGTTGAAGAACCGCACCGGCGCCAGCGCCTTGGCCTTGTTGGACTTGGCGTTGGCCACCGGGCCGGCGTGGCCGATCTGCGCGCTGACCGCAGCGCCCTCGGCGTGGACCGCGTCGGTGAGCCGTCGGAACCCGGGCACGGCCTCCGGCCGCATCCAGATGCCGTTGCCCTCGGTGCGCCCGCCGGGGGAGACGGCGCAGTAGGCGACCGTCGTCATGCCGACCCCGCCGGCGGCGGGCAGCCGGTGGTATTCGATGAGGTCGTCGGTCACCAGCGCCTCGGGCGTGCGCGCCTCGAAGGTGGCGGACTTGATGGTGCGGTTACGCAGCGTTATCGGCCCGAGCTTCGCGGGGCTGAACACGTCCGGCGGGGTTGACATACCGGGAGCCTAATGGCGATCGCGAGCGCGGCGAAGCCGGGCGTGGCGGGTCGCCATCATCGATGTCTGCCAGACTGTCAGCGTGGGAGCAATCACGCTGGACGGCAAGGCCACCCGCGACGAGATCTTCGTCGACCTCAAACAGCGGGTGACCGCTTTGACCGCCTCGGGCCGCACCCCCGGGCTGGGCACCATCCTGGTGGGCGACGACCCCGGCTCCCAGGCGTACGTGCGGGGCAAGCACGCCGACTGCGCCAAGGTCGGCATCACCTCGATCCGCCGCGACCTGCCCGCCGACATCAGCACCGACACGCTCAACGACACCATCGACGAGCTCAACGCCAACCCGGATTGCACCGGTTACATCGTGCAGTTGCCGCTGCCCAAGCACCTGGACGAGAACGCGGCGCTGGAGCGGGTCGACCCCAACAAGGACGCCGACGGGCTGCACCCCACCAACCTGGGCCGGCTGGTGCTCAACAACCCGGCCCCGCTGCCGTGCACCCCGCGCGGCATCGTGCACCTGTTGCGCCGCTACGACGTCGAGATCGCCGGGGCGCACGTGGTCGTCATCGGCCGCGGCGTCACCGTCGGTCGCCCGCTCGGCCTGCTGCTGACCCGACGCTCCGAGAACGCCACGGTGACGTTGTGCCACACCGGAACCCGCGACCTGCCCGCCCTGACCAGGCAGGCCGACGTCATCGTCGCCGCCGTCGGGGTGCCGCACATGGTGACCGCCGACATGGTGCGCCCCGGTGCCGCGGTGCTCGACGTCGGCGTCAGCCGGGTGGACGGCAAGCTCGCCGGCGACGTGCATCCCGACGTGTGGGAGGTGGCCGGCCACATGTCGCCGAATCCCGGTGGGGTGGGCCCGCTGACCCGCGCGTTCCTGCTGACCAACGTCGTCGAACTGGCCGAGCGGGGATGACCGCGCGGACCGTGCTGCGGGCCCAGTGGCCAATTCTGTTGGTGGGCCTGATCTTTGCGACGGCCCTGGCCTTGGTGGGTGCCAACTTCTGGCGTCGCGGTTCGTTGTTGATCGGCATCGGTGTCGGCGTCGCGGCGCTGCTGCGGTTGCTGCTGTCCGAGGACCGGGCCGGCCTTCTGGTGGTGCGCGGCAAGGGAATCGACTTCATGACCACCGCGGCGGTCGGGGCGGCGATGTTCTATATCGCGTGGACCATCGACCCGCTGGGCACCCGCTAGTACCTCGGCAGCGCCGGAACCTGCCCGGGCATCGCGGGGAGCTGGCCCGCCATCCCGGGAATCTGGCCCGTCATCCCGGGAATCTGACCCGTCATGCCCGGGATCTGGCCCGGCATTCCCGGCGGCATGGCCCCGGACAGGTTGCCGTTGGCGATGTTCGCCATCTCCTGGGGGCAATACGTCTGGATTGCGATCGTGGTGAACATGCGGGCCATCGTGGGCGACATGCCGCGGCCGGCGACGCTGGACGCGGCCGCCGCGAAATTGCCGCCCGGCTGCGACAGCATCGGGCAGATCGACTCGCCGACGGACATCGCGTTACCGGGCTCGCCGAAGTCGATGCCGGCGTGGTTGAGCGCGTCGATGAAGTCGTCGCCGTTGCCCTCCGCCCCGGCCGGCGCCGCGAACGCCGAGGCCACGGTCAGCAGGCCGGCGGCCGCGGCCAGCAGGCGGATGGTGAAGGGCTGATGGCGAAAGACCCAGATCCATTGATGAGTTCGTGCAAGTGCCTTCACGCCAGCCTCCCCGTCCGCCATGGAGTGCGTCTGAGGCACACTCGAATCACGCCTACGAACTCTGGGCCATCACTGTCACGTTTGCGACACGGTGGGGTAAAGGTTCGCACAATAAGCGTTTCGTGAGGTCGCGACCGGCGCGGCGTCGGTTATTACGCGGCCCGATTGCGCAAGGCCACTCGGCAGATCGACGCCACACTGTGATGTAACACGGGCGGCGACACCGGACTTGCGGGCGGGAGATGAACCAGAATCCGCCCCATGACGACCCGCCCGACCCACCACGAGATCTCGCGTCAGACGTTTCTTCGCGGCGCCGTCGGAATGTTGGCGACGGGAGCGGTGTTCGGCACCGCCCCGGCGGCCGCGGATCCCGCGGGCTGGGGCGGCCTTGCCTCCTCGATCGGCGGCAGCGTGCTGTTACCGGCCAACGGCGCCCAATTCTCCACCGGCAAGCAGGTTTTCAACTCGTTCTACAACGGATCCAATCCCGCTGCGGTAGTTCGGGTTTCGTCGCAGGCCGACGTGCAGAAGGCGGTCGCGTTCGCGAAGGTCAACAACCTCAAGGTCGCACCGCGCGGCGGGGGTCATTCGTACGTCGGCGCGTCCAGCGCCAACGGCACCATGGTGCTCGATCTGCGCGGCCTGCCCGGCGGGGCGAACTTCGACGGCAACAACGTCACGGTGACCCCGGCGACCGATCTGTATGCCGTACACCAGGCCCTGGCCGGCGCCGGCCGCGCCGTTCCTGTCGGCACCTGTCCCACCGTCGGCATGGCGGGGCTCGCGTTGGGCGGCGGGGTGGGCGCCGACGCCCGGCGCGCCGGGCTCACCTGCGACGCGCTGCAATCCGCGACCGTGGTGTTGCCCAGCGGCGACGTGGTCACCGCGTCGGCCAACGACAACCCGGATCTGTTCTGGGCCTTGCGCGGTGGCGGCGGCGGCAACTTCGGGGTGACCACCGCGATGACCTTCGCGACCTTCGCCACCGCGGACAGCGACCTGGTCCGGCTGGACTTCCCACCGTCGTCGGCGGTGCAGGTGCTCACCGGCTGGCAATCCTGGCTGGCCGGCGCGGACCGCAACACCTGGGGGATGGTTGATCTGTCGGTCGGCTCGGCGCAGGCGAATTGCCATGTGCTGGCGACGTCTCCGGCCGGGAGCGGCTCCGGTGTGGCCGACGCCCTCAAATCCGCGGTGGGGCTGGCGCCCGCCGCCGTGACCAACAAGACGCTGAGCCACATGGACCTGGTGACCTATCTGGCCGGTGGCAGCGCGACCAGCCCGGCGCGCGGCTTTGTGGCCGGTTCCGATGTGATCGGGCCGATGACTTCCGCTGCGGCCCATGCCATTGCGACCGCGGCCGGGCAGTGGCCGGCCTCCGGCGCGGGTCAGGCCTCGGTGCTGATCGATCCGCTGGGCGGCGCGGTCGCCGACGTCGCGCCGGGCGACACCGCGTTTCCGTGGCGCACTCAGTCCGCGGTGGTGCAGTGGTACGTCGAGCCCGCCGCCAACCAGGTAGCCGCCGCCAGCACCTGGGTGGGCGCCGCGCATCAAGCGGTACAACAGTTCTCGGTCGGCGGCTACGTCAACTACCTGGAGGCCAATACCGCGCCGTCGCGCTACTACGGCCAAAACCTGTCGCGGCTGGCGACCGTCCGGCAGAAGTACGACCCCAACCGGCTGATGTTCTCGGGACTCGACTTTTAGCGAGATTAATTGCGCGAGCGTGAATCTATGGCGATTCGGGCGAGGTGGTCTTACATCCTTAGCACGGTCGATCACTGTGCGACACCGTGACCCCACGAAATTAATTGCGCGAGTGTGAATCTATGGCGATTTGTCGGCCGATTTTTGTCGGTGGGTGCCGTTAGTTTGGCGGTGTGAGTGATGAGCAGGATGTCGAGGCTGCGTTCGACGCGCTCGATGCCGCCTGGGATCGCGTGTGCGCGCTGAACGTCGATGCGCTGAAGCCGCGCCAGCAGTTGGCGGTGTTGGCGCGCTGCGAGAAGCAGCGCCGGCGCATCCCAGCCGTCGAGCACCCCGTGATCAATTCCCTGGCCCGCCAAGCACCCTCGCCGGAACTCGGCGCCACAGCAGTCCAGGCCATCGCCGAGGCGACCCTGATCAGCCGCGCTGAAGCCGCCCGCCGCCTCAACGAGGCACGCGATTTGGGCCCGCGCCACGGCCTGACCGGCGAACCGCTGGGCCCGATGCTGCCCGCCACCGCCGCCGGACAACGCCGGGGCGAGCTGGGCGCGGGCCAGGTGGCGGTGATCCGCAAGTTCTACCACCAGCTGCCCGGCTGGATCGACATGCCGACCCGCGAGCGGGCCGAAGCGCGGTTGGCCACCGAGGGCAGCCGGTTTCGCCCCGAACAACTCGCCGGGTTGGCCCGCACCCTGGCCGACTGCCTCAACCCCGACGGCACCTACACCGACGACGACCGCGCGCGGGCGCGTGGTCTGACCCTGGGCAACCAGCAGCCCGACGGCATGTCGCCGTTGCGCGGCTGGCTGACCCCCGAAGCCCGCGCCACCCTGGAAGCCGTCCTAGCCAAACTCGCCGCCCCCGGCATGTGCAACCCCGACGACGACACGCCCTGTGTGGACGGCGCACCCACCCAAGACGCCATCGAGCGCGACCCACGCTCGGCCGCCCAACGCCAGCACGACGGACTCAACGCCGCACTGCGCGGCGTGCTGGCCTCCGGGAACCTGGGTCAGCACAACGGGTTACC
>NZ_LZMG01000079.1:0-13935 GCF_001673615.1 Mycobacterium sp. 1245499.0 | reverse complement strand
GATGCTGGTGATGGACGCCGACCGGTTCGGGATCAGTCAGTTGCACCAGCTGCGCGGCCGGATCGGCCGTGGCCAGCATCCGAGCCTGTGCTTGTTCGCCAGCTGGTCCGCGCCGGACTCGTCGGCCGGCCGCCGATTGTGTGCGGTGGCCGAGACGCTGGACGGCTTCGCCCTGGCCGATCTCGACCTCAAGGAGCGTCGGGAGGGAGATGTGTTGGGCCGCAACCAGTCCGGCAAGGCGATCACGCTGCGGCTGCTGTCCCTGGCGGACCACCTGGAGTTCATCGAGGCCGCGCGGGACTTCTGTGTCAGGGCCTACGCCGAGGACCGCTCCAATCCCGGATTGGGGCTGCTGGCCGCGCGATTCACCGACACCGACCGCATCGAATACCTGGACAAAAGTTGAATCGCAAAGTACTGCTGTGGCTGGCCGCGGCGGCCGCGCTGGCGTTGCTGGTGGCCTATCAGACGGTCGGCTCCTCGACCGCCCGGCGTTCCGCCGAATACGCGGCGCGCGCCGACGTTCCGACGGTGCAGCCGGGCACCGATGTGCTCACCGGTGTGGCCGTCGTGCCCCTGCGCCAGCACCGCTACGACTACCTGCGTTCGGCGTTCGGCGACGCCTGGGACGACGACAACGATGCCCCGTTGGGGCACAACGGATGCGACACGCGCGACGACATCCTGAACCGTGATCTGGTGGACAAAACGTATGTGTCGGTGAAACGGTGTCCGGACGCGGTGGCCACCGGCACGCTGCACGACCCCTACACCAGCAAGACCATCGCCTTTCAGCGCGGCCCCAAGGTCGGTGAGTCCGTGCAGATCGACCACATCGTCCCGCTGGCCTATGCGTGGGACATGGGCGCGTACGGCTGGCCCGCCCCCGAGCGGCTGCGCTTCGCCAACGACCCGGCCAACCTGCTGGCCGTCGAAGGGCAGGCCAACCAGGACAAGGGCGATTCGCCGCCGGCGCAATGGATGCCGCCGAACGCGGCGTTCGCCTGCCAGTACGCGATGCAGTTCATCGCGGTGCTTCGTGGTTACTCGCTGCCGGTGGACCAGGCGTCGACCGGCGTGCTGCGCCAGGCCGCGACGACCTGCCCGACGGGGTAGCGCGGCGCCCTACGCGAGCGCCGCCGGTGCTGATCGCGGCTCGATTGACCTCAGGGCATCTCAGGTGATGACCGCGGGCATGCTGTCCCAGCCTCGCACGGTCGAGGTACGCGAACGTCGTGCTGCGGGCATGTCGATGTCCCATTCGGGCCATCGCTTGAGTACCTCTTCTAGCGCCACGCGGCCTTCCAAACGCGCCAACGGAGATCCGACGCAGAAGTGCGGACCCCGGCCGAAGGTGAGGTGGCCGCCGGGTTTTCGGTGAATGTCGAACTTGTCGGGGTCGTCGAAATGACGTTCGTCGCGGTTGGCCGAAGCCAGCATCAGCAGCAGGGCGCTGCCCGCCGGGATGACCCGCCCCTGGAAAGTCACATCGTCGGTGGCGACGTAGCGCGCTACATGCGGCCCGGGTGGTTCGTAGCGCAGCAGTTCCTCGATTGCCGTCGGGATCAGCGCATGGTTTTCGGCGAGTTCCTTACGTTGATCGGGGTGCTCGGCCAGCACCTTGCCCATCCAGCCGAACAGGCGACCGGTCGTTTCAACGCCCGCGCCGGCCACCACCGCCAAGAACACGATCAGTTCCTGCTTGGACAGCTTTCGCGTGGTCCCGGTCTCGTCCTCGAACTCGACATTGAGCAGTTCGGTGATCAGGTCGTCCGACGGGTTCTTCTCGCGCCACTCGACGTATTCGCCGAACATCTCACCGGTGAAGTAGCGATCTTTCTTGATTGACATCGGTTTTCCGGGCTCGTTGCGCAGCACCTGGTTGGCGTGTTCGCGTACCGCAGGCTGTTCCGCATCGGGAATACCGGCAAGCATTCCGATGGTGCGCATGGGCAACTCGGCGCCCAGATCCGCCACGAAATCGAACCGCTCCCCGCCGACGAGTGGGTCAAGGCACGCGACGCAGAAGGCACGGATCTTGTCCTCGATCGCTCGCATCTTCTTCGGTGTGAATGCCCTGGACACGATCGCGCGATGAATGGTGTGCAAGGGCGGATCCTCGTTGATGAAGATGCCTGGCGGCATCACCGGGTCGGTCATGACGACCTCGAGGATGTCGCCCTTGGCCGAGCTGAGCCGGGCGGTGTCTTTCAGCGCCGCATCGACATCCGCGTAACGGCTTACGCCCCAAAAGTTGTGCGGTTCGTTGTAATAGACCGGGCACTCGTCGCGCAGGCGCCGGTAGGTCGGATAGGGGTCCAGGTCGATGTCGACGTCCCACGGGTCGTAATACAGATCGCTCAACGTCGGCTCCTCGTCAGCGGTTCTTCCGCACGCCCTCATGTGGGCGCTATACGAACGTACAGCATGCCTCGTCCGAGGGGCAACGAACCGGTCGTCCCCGGCACAGGCGACGATGCTATACGATCGTACAAACGATGGGCGCCGCTCGCGCACCGCCACGACGAACAAGAGGAAACGGTATGGAGAGTCGGTTTGACCTCGACGGCCGCGTCGCCGTCATTACCGGCGGCGGCACGGGAATCGGGCGTGGTACGGCGCTCGTGCTGGCCCAGCATGGCGCCGACGTCGTGTTGGCGGGCCGGCGCCCCGACCCGCTCGAATCCACAGCCAGGGAAGTCATGGCGCTGGGCCGCCGTGCCGTGGCCGTGTCCACCGATGTGACGTCCGCGGACGAGTGCCGGGCGCTCATCGACAGAGCTGTTCAGGAATTCGGGCGGCTGGACATCCTGGTCAATTGTGCTGGGGGAGCGGAGACGAAGTCGATCCTCAAGTGGCCCGACGACGACTTCGAGAACGTGCTCGCCCTGAACTTCAACGCCGTCTGGCACCTGTCCAAGGCGGCAGCCCAGCCGATGATGGCGCAGGGCAAGGGGGCCATCGTCAACATCTCGTCGGGGGCCAGCCTGCTGGCGATGCCGCAGGCGGCTCCCTATGGCGCCGCGAAGGCGGCCGTGAACAACCTGACCGGGTCGATGGCGGCCGCGTGGGCCAGGAAGGGCATACGAGTCAACGCCATCGCAGTCGGTGCGGTACGCGCCGCCACCCTGACCGACGATGCCGCGCGGTACGGATTGGATCCGGAGGCGATCGCGCTCACCAACGGCCTCGGCCGACTCGGTGAGCCCGACGAAATCGGCTACGGCGTCTTGTTCTTCGCGTCGGACGCAGCGAGTTTCTGTTCGGGGCAAACGCTGTACATGCACGGAGCTCCCGGTGGTGCTGGCGTGTAAGGCGGCACCCGAGGCCGATGCGCGCCGGCGCTTCTTGTGCCCCTCGCGTTTTCGCTATACATTCGTACAGCACATTGCTGGTACGGCCCGAAACCGAGGAGCTGCCCGATGACCCGAACGGCCGTCGTGACCGGTGCGGGTTCCGGTTTGGGACGAGCGATCGCCGTCAAGCTGGCGGCCGACGGTCATCGCGTGGCGATCATGGACGTGCATCCGGCCAATGCCAACGCCGTCGCCTCCGAGATCGAAACCGCCGGCGGCAATGCGCTTGCGATCGGAGTCGACGTCTCGGACGAGGCGGCGGTTGAATCAGCATTCGCCACCTTGCGAGGGGAGTTCGGGCCGACGGAGATTTTGGTGACCAGCGCGGCCATCGCCGGATTCACGCGGTTCGACAAGATCACCCTCGACGAGTGGAACCGCTATCTGGCGGTGAATTTGACCGGCACCTTCCTCTGCGTGCGAGCGGCGTTGTCCGACATGGTGGCGGCGAAATGGGGTCGTATCGTTACCATCTCATCTGCCGCCGGTCAGCAGGGCGCTCCTGCGCAGGGGCACTATTCGGCCACCAAGGGCGGCGTGATCGCCATGACCAAGACGGTCGCGTTGGACTACGCCCGCAAGGGCATCACAGCCAATACCGTACCGCCGTTCGTCATCGATTCGCCGATGCTGCGCCAGCAACAGCGGGACGGAAAGCTGCCACCCACCGAGCATTTGACGCAAGCCATTCCGGCCGGGCGGCTGGGGCAGGTCGACGACGTGGCGGCGGTGTGTTCCTTTCTGTGCTCGGAGGGCGCCGGTTACGTCAACGGCCAGGTGATCGGCGTGAACGGCGGCGCGGTCCTCTGACAACGCCAGCCGAAATGCAAGCAACGCAACGTATTCAGGAGGTAGCGTGCGCGTCAAGGTCGATCCGGCCCGCTGCCAGGGCCACACGATGTGCGCCATGATCGCACCGGAGTCGTTCGAACTCGACGACGTCGATGGTCATGCCCATGCCGTGGTCGAGGAGGTCGCCGACGGGCACCGCGACGGTGTGCTCGAGGCGGCCCGCTCCTGCCCCGAGCATGCCATCTCCATGATGATCGACCATGTCGTTGCTGCCCGGGCGGCCCACGGTCGTCGACTTGGGCGATGACATGAGCGCACCTGCAGACGACTCGGCGGCGATTCCGCACTGACGGGTTGGCGGGTCGGCCACGTACGCCCGAAGGAGCACATCGATGCCGGAAAACACCCCGGTGGTCCTGGTCACGGGAGCCAGCCGCGGCGCGGGCGCAGGGATCGCCCGCGCGCTGGGCAGCCATGGCTGCACGGTGTATGTCACCGGTCGCACCCGCAGCGGCGCTGACTCAGCCCTGCCGGGCACCGTCGACGAGACGGCCGCACAAGTGAGCGCCGCGGGCGGACGGGGGATCGCCGTCGGTGTCGACCACGCCGACGACGACCAGGTCGAGGCGTTGTTCGCCCAAATCCGCGGCGAGCAGGGGCGGCTCGACGTCCTGGTCAACAACGCCGCGATCATTCGCGACGAGATGATGGGTCGGACCAAATTCTGGGAGGAGCCCCTCAGCGTGCTCGACACGCTCGACGTCGGGGTGCGGAGCAGCTACGTCGCCACCGTCCACGCCGCACCCTTGATGATTTCGCAACGCAAAGGGCTGGTTGCGTTTTCGTCGTCCGCGGGGTCAGTGCACTACGCGTTCGGTCCCGCCTATGGGGTGCCGAAGGCGGCCACCGACAAGATGGCCGCCGACATGGCGTTCGACTTTCGTGAGTTTGGCATCGCTGCCGTCTCGATCTGGATGGGATCGCTGCTGACCGACCGCGTCCGAAAGATCATCGCCAGCAATCCCGAGAAGTTCGGCCACATCCTCGATACCGCCGAGACGCCCGAATTGACCGGCCACGTGATCTGGGCGCTGTATCAAGACCCGGACTTGATGAGTTTGAGCGGGCAGACGCTGATCGGCGCGGAGCTGGCGGCGAGATACGGCATCAGTGACGAAGGTGGCCGCCAGCCACCGTCCTATCGTGATTTGTTCAACGTTCACCCGCACCAGCAGTGCGCACACGTGATGCGTTGACCGTCAACATGATTGTCCACTGAGTCGACCGCGGCGACCCACCCGCTCAACTACGGCTACGCACGACGCGTCGTCGCCCGGCGGCGCTGGGTGGGGGAGGCTCGGGGCGTGGTTCCACCGAGTCTATGTAGCGCTCGAAGGCCTTGGTGACCTCCCGGTGGGCCGACTTGACGCCGATGCCCTCCTCGAGATTCAGGAACTTCGGCATGCCCGACATCAGCAACTGCAGCGCTGGCAGCGAAAGATCACCGACCGGACGAGCGTTCTTGCCGAACTTGGCGACGAGCGCGTCCAATTGGACCTTCCGTACGCTCTCGGTCACGGCGGCGATCTCATTGCGAATGGATTTGCGGTGGTTGCCCAGCGCCATGAACTCCGTCATCAGCGCGCCGGTCGCCTCTTCCCACGAGTACTCCCACACGGCCCGCAGGGGATCGTCGCTGCGGCGTGCGAGCGTTTCGGTCAGGTATGCCAGATTGCGCTCGGAGTAGCGTCGAATCGCGGCGACGAAAATCTCATCGAGAGTGGGGAAGTAGTACTGCACCAGGCTCGGTGTCACGCCGGCCTTTGCCGCCAGCGCCCGGTAAGTGACGCTCGCATACCCCTGTTCGAGCATCAGCTTTTCCACGCAGTCCAGCAGCACGTCCCGCGTCTTGGACGTTTCGGCGCCCACGCGCCGCGACGACGTCGCCATGGCCATCCGATCTGTTGAGTACTCGTATTGTGACACCTGGCCTGTGCTGTACGAGTGTATAGTGGCACCGGGCGTCGCAAGCCTCGATGCCGACCGATCCAACGAATAGGGACAGCATGGCCGTGGACACGGGCTTGGACGCGCTCGAGAAGAACGTTCGCTATCTGCTGGATCGCACTGAGATCCTCGACTGCATTGCGCGCCACGCCCGAGGTTGTGACCGCCACGACGTCGACCTGATCGCGTCCGCGTACCACGCCGATGGTGTCGACGAGCACGGCCACGCCGTCAATTCCGGTCCGGAGTACGGGGATTGGGCCAATAAGACCCATGCCGAGACGTCGCGGGTTCACACCCACAACATCACCACGCACACGTGCGAAGTCGATGGTGATGCCGCGCACGCCGAGAGTTACGTGATCGTGGTTCTCGTCGGGCCCGACGCCAAGAGCGCCCAGTTCATCACCGGCCGTTACATCGACCGGCTGGAGCGGCGAAATGGGCAGTGGCGCGTCGCGGTCCGCCGCTCGACGGTCGAAGGCATGTTCCTCGCGGACGCTCGGGTGTTGCAGTCATCGTTCTTCACCGAAAAGGGCTACCTCGTCGGCACGCGCGACCGCACCGACCTGTCGTATCAGCGTCCCTTGACCATCGACGCGCCGGCCCCGGCGCGATGGTAGCGGCGCCTTACGCGCCTTCGTAGGTCTCGGGGTCCGGGCGCAACCGGGTGCCGTCGTTGAGCCCGTTGAGCGCCTCGACGTGCTCGTCGGCCAACTCGAAGTCGAAGACGTCGAGGTTGGAGGAGATGTGCTCGGGGTTGGCAGACCGGAAGACGACCGCATTGCCCAGCTGCAGGTTCCACCGCAGCAGCACCTGCGAGGGGGTCTTGCCGTATTCGCCGGCGACCGAATTCACCGTCGGGTTGTCGTTCAGCTTGCCCAGCGCCAGCGGCGTGTAGGACTGGGTGAGCACGTTGTGCTCGGCGTTGGTCTTGCGCAGCGCTTCCTGGTTGAGCAGCGGGTGCAGCTCGACCTGGTTGACCGCCGGGGTGACGAACGTCAGATCGATGACCGTCGTCAGGTGCTCGTCGGTGAAGTTGGATACACCGATCGAGCGGGCCTGACCTTCCGCGCGGGACTGGATCATGCCGCCGAAGGAGTTCACGTAGCTGCCCAGGGCCGGCGCCGGCCAGTGGATGAGGTAGAGGTCGACGTAGTCCAGGCCGAGGCGTTCCAGGCTGGCGTTGCAGGCGTCCATCGCCGCCTTGAAACCCTGGTCCGCCGTGGCCAGCTTGGTGGTCACGAACAGCTCGGCGCGGGGAATGCCGGAGGCGGCGATGGCGCGCCCCACGGCGGCCTCGTTCCCGTAGGCCGCGGCGGTGTCGATCAGCCGGCAGCCGACTTCCAGCGCCGCCGACACCGCGCGTTCGGTCTCGTCATCCGACAATTCCGCGACGCCCAGGCCCAGGGCCGGGATCGTGTTCTCGTCGTTGAGAGCAATTGAGGGTACGGCGGAGCCCGACTCGCCAGCCAATTCATTCACCTGCCTGTGAAATTGAAGGTTCGAGATTGTGCACCGAGCCGAGTTCCGTCATCGAATTCGAGGCGCTGAGTTCGAAATCGAACACGTCGAAGTCGCTCGCAATCCGATGAAGGCTCACCGACCTGGGGACCACGATATTACCTAGTCAATAAATGCAACTGATCGACACCTGCGCGCGGGTCGTCTTTCGCCGCGACGCGGCCCGATCTCACCATCGATCGCAGACTTCGCCCACCACGCGCTCGGCACGCCGATAGCGCTGCAGTAGCGTGGGTCAGGCGGCAATGCCGCGTGTTTGGTGGCCGCCGGGGCCGGCAACGCTCCGAGGCGGTGGGCTCGGGGACCGAATAACTGTTCGTCGGCGAGCGTTCGAACGTGTTGTTAAGGGGGGTTGCCCATGACCAGGCCTCTGTCAGGCGCACCGGAACTCGAGCGCGGCGCCGATCGCACCTCGGTGCCGCTGGCCAGCCGGATCCAGGGCGCCGTCACCGGCGTCGGGGCCAAGGTCATCCCGTGGATCCCCACCGCCATCAGGCGCGGGCTGGTCCGCGGGCGCTCGGTGATCATCGACGGCAACACGCTGGACCCAACGCTGCAGCTGATGCTGTCGGGGCTGCGCGCGGTCGGCATCGACGGCCTGGTGGTCGACGACGACCCGCACGTCTCGCGAGCTCAGATGCGCGAGTCCACCGTGGGGTTCCCCGGGCCGCAGATCCACGTCGACGTCGCCGAGCTGACGCTGCCCGGCCCCGCCGGGCAGATCCCCGCCCGGCACTACCGTCCACCCGGCGGCGAGCCGGCACCGCTGCTGGTCTTCTACCACGGTGGCGGCTGGTCCATCGGCGACCTGGACACCCACGACAGTCTGTGCCGACTGACCTGCCGTGACGCCGGCATCCACGTGTTGTCCATCGACTACCGGTTGGCCCCCGAGCACCCGGCGCCGGCCGCGATCGAGGATGCCTACGCGGCCTTCACCTGGGCCTACGAGCACGCCGGCGAGCTGGGTGCGACGCCGGGCCACGTCGCGGTCGGCGGGGACAGCGCCGGCGGCAACCTCGCCGCCGTCGTCAGCCAGATCGCGCGCGACGAGGGCGCCCCGGCGCCGGTGCTGCAATGGCTGATCTATCCGCGCACCGACTTCACCGCCAAGAACCGGTCGCTGACCCTGTTCTCGCGCGGCTTCCTGCTGACCAAGCGGGACATCGACTGGTTCGAATCGCAGTATCTGCGGCGGTCGAAGCTCGACCGCACCGATCCGCGGGTGTCGCCGGCGCTGGCCCAATCGCTGACCGGACTGGCGCCCGCGCTGATCGCCGTCGCCGGCTTCGACCCGCTGCGTGACGAAGGCGAAAGCTACGCCGAGGCGCTGCGGGCCGCCGGCGTCGCGGTGGACCTGCGGTACCTGGGTTCGCTGACCCACGGCTTCGCCAACCTGTTCCAGCTGGGCGGGGACAGCATGGTCGCGACCAGCGAGCTGATCTCGGCGCTGCGCGCCCACCTGAGCCGGGTCTGATTCCCGCAGCGGTTGGCGCCGGTAATCTAGAGGCGCCTTGTCCGATCGCTTTGTCCGCACCCGGGCAGACCGACAACTCGCACCGAAAGATCAGGGAACCTGTGGCCGACAAACCCAAACGTCCCCCGCGATTCGACATGAAGTCGGCCTCCGGCGGTAAGTCGAGCCGGCTCGTCCAAATCGGCGGTACCGCATTCGTGGTGATCTTCGCGGTCGCCCTCGTCTTCTACATCGTGACCTCGCACCACAAGAAGACCGGCCCCACCGGCGCGGGCGACACCGTTCGGGTCACGTCGAGCAAGCTGATCACCCAGCCCGGCACCAGCAACCCCAAGGCCGTGGTGACGTTCTACGAGGACTTCCTGTGTCCGGCCTGCGGTAACTTCGAGCGCACCTTCGGCCCGACGGTCTCCAGGCTCATCGACCTCGGCGCCATCGCGGGCGACTACTCCATGGTGTCGATCCTCGACAGCTCGCGGAACCAGAACTACTCCTCGCGCGCGGGCGCCGCGGCGCTCTGCGTCGCCGACGAGTCCCAGGACGCCTTCCGGCGCTTCCACTCCGCGCTGTTCAGCACCGACATCCAACCGAGCGAAACCGGCAAGAGCTTCCCGGACAACGCCCGGTTGATCGAACTCGCCCGCGAGGCCGGTGTGGTGGGCAAGGTGCCGGACTGCATCAACAGCGGCAAATACCTGTCCAAGGTCACCGGCGAAGCGGCGGCCGCACACATCAACGCCACGCCGACCATCAAGATCAACGGCGAGGACTACGACCCGTCGACACCCGAGGCGCTGGTCAACAAGATCAAGGAAATCGTGGGCAACATCCCGGGCATCGACGGCGCGGTCGCGCCGGCCGCGATGTGACCGGTGCGGTGTCGACCGAAGCTGTCGATCCCGCCGGCGACCTGACGCCGGATCCGGCTTCGGGGACGCGAGTGCCCGCGCTCAGCGCCTGGTGGGTGCTCATCGCCGGGCTGATCGGGCTGGTCGCGTCGGCGACGCTGACGGTCGAGAAGATCGACATCCTGGAAAACCCGGCGTACGTACCGTCCTGCAACATCAACCCGATCCTGTCCTGCGGCTCGGTGATGATCACGCCGCAGGCGTCGCTGCTGGGCTTTCCCAACCCGCTGCTGGGGTTGGTGGCCTTCACCGTGGTGGTCGTGACCGGGCTGTTGGCGCTGACGAAAGTTGCTCTGCCGCAATGGTATTGGCTGGTTCTGACGGCCGGGCTGGTGGTCGGGGCGGTGTTCGTGCACTGGCTGATCTTCCAGAGCCTCTACCGCATCGGCGCGTTGTGCCCCTACTGCATGGTGGTGTGGGTCGTCACCATCTCGCTGCTGGTGGTGGTGGCCTCGATCGCCTATCGCCCGGTGCTGCAGCACCGGCAATCCGGACCGGGATGGCTGCTCTTCCAATGGCGGTGGTCGGTCGCCGCGCTGTGGTTCACCGCGGTGTTCTTGCTGATCATGGCCCGGTTCTGGGACTACTGGTCGACGCTGCTCTAGGACTTCGCAGGTGACCCGGATCATTGGCGGCGCGGCCGGGGGCCGTCGCATCGCGGTCCCGCCGCGCGGTACCAGGCCCACCACCGATCGGGTGCGCGAATCGCTGTTCAACATCCTCTCGGCCCGCCTGGACCTGACCGGTGTCGCCGTGCTGGACCTCTACGCCGGTTCGGGCGCACTGGGATTGGAGGCGCTGTCCCGCGGCGCCGCCGCCGCGCTCTTCGTGGAGTCGGACCCGCGCAGCGCATCCGTCATCGCGCGCAACATCGAAACCGTGGGCCTGCCCGGTGCGACGCTGCGCCGCGCAGCGGTGGCGACCGTGTTGGCCGCCGGGACCGACGCCGCGTTCGATCTGGTGCTGGCCGACCCGCCCTACGACGTGGACGCCACCGAGGTCGAGGCCGTGTTGGCCGCCTTGCCCGCCCGTGGCTGGGTGCACCAAGGCAGCGTTGCGGTGGTGGAGCGTGCGGCCGGCGGCGCGCCGCTGGACTGGCCGGCCGGCTGGGCCGCGTGGCCGCACCGGGTGTATGGCGACACCCGGCTGGAGCTGGCCGAGCGCCATTGAGGTAGGCGTGTACCGTCGTTCGTCATGGCGCCGCTCCTCAGCATCGCTTCGCTCTGCATCGTCTCGCCGCGCGTCATGATCGCCGATGTCCGCAGATCACCCGCTTGCATCGGATCGCGCGCATGACGGGCGCGGTGTGCCCCGGGTCGTTCGACCCGGTGACGTTGGGTCACATCGACGTCTTCGAGCGCGCGTCGGCCCAATTCGACGAGGTGGTGGTGGCGATCCTGACCAACCCCGCCAAAAAGGGCATGTTCGACCTCGACGAGCGGATCGCGATGATCAACGAATCGACGACGCACCTGCCGAACCTGCGGGTGGAGGCCGGGCGGGGCCTGGTCGTCGACTTCGTCCGGGCGCGGGGCATGACCGCCATCGTGAAGGGACTGCGCACCGGCACCGACTTCGAATACGAGCTGCAGATGGCGCAGATGAACAAACACGTCGCCGGTGTGGACACCTTCTTCGTCGCGACCGCTCCGCGCTATTCGTTCGTGTCCTCGTCGCTGGCCAAAGAGGTCGCGATGCTTGGCGGTGACGTGTCCGAACTGCTGCCCGAACCGGTCAATCGCCGTCTGCGCGAACGGCTTTCGGCCCGGTCCTGAATCCGCCGATCGGCGCCAAAACCATTGCGCGGCAGGCGCATTGACCATGCCGGTAGTGGCGTGGAGTAAACCGCCACGCCGCGGGTACCCGATGGTGTCGAAAGTTCTCCGTCGATTACCCGTGAGTCCCTCGTTAGGGGCGGTCGACGGGTTCGAGCGCGCCACGTGGAACCGGAGTCCGCCGGAATAGATCGCAGACGCCCACACAGAACGTATCTTGAAGATCTGATCCGTCAGGAGGGGGTACGCGAGGTCGCCGACGTCGATAGGAGAACGGCACCATGACGGTAGACAATCTGTTCGACGTACCCGAGGCCGCGGCCGATCTGGTTGCGCTGCTCGCCGACGAGGGAGTCGCGCACTTCTTCATCAACCCCGGAACGGATTCCGCGCCGATTCAGGAGGCGCTGGCGGCGGCGCGCGCCGCGGGCACGCCGAGCCCGCAGGCGGTGTTGTGCGTGCACGAGAGCATCGCGCTGGCCGCGGCCATCGGCCATCACATGGCCAGCGGCCGCCCGCAGGCGGTGATGGTGCACGTTGACGCCGGCACGCTGAACCTGGGCTGCCAGCTGCACAACGCGCAGCGCAACGGGACCCCGGTGGTGGTATTCGCCGGCCGCGCTCCCTACAGCTCGGCGCCGGGGGTGCGCGGTCACCGCGACACCTACATCCATTGGCAGCAGGAGCAACTCGACCAGCCCGCCGTGGTGCGCAACTACGCCAAGTGGCACATGGAGGTTCCCCGCGGCCGCGAGCTGGCCCCGATCGTCCGGCGGGCCTTCCAGGTCACCCAATCCTGCCCGTCCGGCCCCGCGTACGTCATGCTGCCGCGAGAAGCGTTGATGGAGCACGGGGCCGGGGCGCTGCCGCGCCGCCTGCCGCCAGCCGTACCGCCCGGCCCGGATCCGGGCGCGCTGGGACGCTTGGCGGGAATCCTGGTGGCGGGCAAGCGGGTCGTCATCGTCACGGCCCGGACCGCCGCCGACCCCGCGACCGCAACGGTGCTGGGCCGCATCGCCGAGCTGCTGGGTGCGCCGGTGATCGATCAGGGCGACCGCGCAAACCTGCCGCTGGAACATCCGTTGCACGTGGTGGGCGACGCGGCGCCGCTGGAGAACGCCGACACCGTGCTGCTGTTGGACTGCGAAGTGCCCTGGGTGCCGGCGCAGCTGGCCCCGCCCGCGAATGCCCGCGTGGTGCAGATCGACGGTGATCCGGTCAAACCGAGCATGCCGCTGTGGTCGTTTCCGATCGAGGTCGCGCTGACCGCCGACACGCGGGTGGCGCTGCTGTTGCTCGAGCAGACCCTGTTGCGGCTGGCCACCGACGAGCTGCGGGAGAAGTGGGCCGCGCGTCGGCAGGCGGCCGAGGCCGACACGGCGCAGCGCCAGCGGGAGGCGGCCCGCCGGGCCGCCTCCGATCGCCCGGCGGACGCACCCGATGCGATGCTGGCCGCGCTGGGCGGCGCCCTGCCCGACGACGCGGTGGTGGTCCAGGAGGCCGTGACCAACCGGTCCGCCGTGGCCCGGCAGGTGCGGCGGTCACCCGGGCAGCTCTTCGACACGGGCGCACCGGGATTGGGCTGGGCGCTCGGCGGCGCGTTCGGCGTCAAACTCGCCCGGCCGGAAGCGCCCGTCGTCGCCATCTGCGGCGACGGCTCGTTCAACTTCGGCGTGCCCACCGCCGCGTTGTGGTCGGCGCATCGCCATGGTGCGCCCTTCGTCACCGTCGTCTTGAACAATCAGTCGTATCTGGCCTCCAAGCTGCCGGTGATTGACTTGTACCCGCAGGGAGTGTCGGTGCGGGAGAACGATTTCGGCGAGACCCGACTCACCCCGGACACCGACTACGCCGCGCTCGCCGCGGCATGCGGCGGCAGCGGACGCACGGTGCACACGCCGGCGGAGATGAGCAAGGCCGTCGAATGGGCGCTCGCCGAGGCCGGGCAAGGGCGCTGCGTGGTGCTGGACGTGCGGTTGCCGCAACCCTGAGACTCCTCAGTGCCGATGCTCTGATTGGCCGGCCTCGGGGGAGCCGCCCATCATGCGCACCATCGGCAGACCTCCGGACGTGACGAACCGGGCGATCAGGACTGC
>NZ_LZMG01000078.1:0-8733 GCF_001673615.1 Mycobacterium sp. 1245499.0 | reverse complement strand
CTGGGTCGGCTCGGTGAAGGGGGCCAGTTGCGAGGCGGTCGCCGCGGAGCCGGCGTAGGTGTACATGGCGGCGGCGTCTTGGGCCCACATTTCGGCATATTGGGCCTCGGTCGCCGCGATCGCCGCGGTGTTCTGGCCGAAGAAGTTCGTCGCCACAAGCGACGTCAGCAACGCGCGGTTCGCGGCGATCACGGTCGGCGGGACCGTCATCGCGAAAGCGGCCTCATACGCCGCCGCCATGTACACCTACGCCGGCTCCGCGGCGACCGCCTCGCAACTGGCCCCCTTCACCGAGCCGACCCAGACCACCGAGCAAGCCGGACTGGCCCAACAGCAGGCCGCGGTCGCCCAGGCCGCGGCCACGGCGGCGGGGACCGGTGAATCGTCGGCGACGCAGACATCGCTCACCGACATGGTCAATAGCCTGGCCAATCAGATCAAAGGCCTGCTGTTCGGTCCGCTGGACGTCACCTTCTGGCCGATGACCTATCTGGGATCTCTGATTTTCTCGCAGATCGGGGTGCTGTGGCCCGAGCACGCCGCCGTCGCGGCCGCACCCGCCTTATCCGCAGCGCCGGCACTCGTCGCGCCGGTCGGCATCGGCGCCGGGACGATCTCGGCGAACTTGGCTTCGGCGACCAAGATCGGTCCGCTATCGGTTCCGGCGAGCTGGGCGGCGACGGCACCCAGAGCGGCGGAGCAATCGATCGTGCAAAGCCTTGGAGTCGACGGCATCGGCGGGCCGTCGAACGGACCCGAAACAGCGCTGCGCCAAATTGTGCCGAGCCGCGGCAGACGAGACCGCGGCGGCCTGCCGCCCCGCGAATACGGATTCCGTCCCAGATTCACCGCTCGTCCACCGTCTGCCGGATAACGCCACGGCCCGGTACCGAAATTTCGAAAATCGTTGAACCGAGACCTGATTGAGGAAGGAGACCACATGTCATTCGTTACTACCCAACCAGAGGCGCTTGCCGCAGCCGCCGGTGCATTGCGGGCCATCGGCGCCGCGCTTGCGGCTCAGAATGCGGCGGCGGCGGCGCCGACGACCGGGGTGGTTCCCGCGGCGGCAGACGAGGTGTCGATACTGACCGCCGCGCAGTTCGTCGCCCATGCACAGCTCTATCAGCAGGTCAGTGCGCAGGCGACGGCGATTCACGAGATGTTCGTCAACACATTGCAGCTCAGCTCGGGATCGTATGCGGCCACCGAGGCCGCCAACGCGGTCGCAGCCGGCTGAGAGGCTCCTGGTGCTCAACTTTGGCGCGTTACCCCCGGAGGTCAACTCGGGGCTGATGTACGCGGGCGCGGGCGCGACGTCGATGCTGGGGGCGGCTTCCGGTTGGAATACACTTGCCGCCGAGTTGAATTCGGCCGCCATGGCCTACCACCGGGCGGTGACCGCATTGACCGGTGAGGAATGGTTGGGGCAGGCCTCGACGGCAATGGCGGAAGCGGTCACCCCGTTCGTGGAATGGATGAGGACCACCGCGGCCCAGGCTGAACAGGCGGCCACCCAGGCCGCCGCGAGCGCGACGGCATTTGAGACCGCGTTCGCTTCGGTGGTACCGCCGCCGGTGATCGCGGCCAACCGCGTCACTCTGATGCAGCTGCTGTCCACCAACCTGCTGGGCCAAAACACCGCGGCCATAGCAGCTTTGGAAGCGCAGTACGGCGAGATGTGGGCAACCGATGCGGCCGCGATGTACACGTACGCGGGCAGATCGGCGAGCATCTCGGCTATGAAGCCGTTCGCGCAGCCACCCCAGACGACGAACCCGGCCGGGGCGGCCAGCCAAACGGGCGCGGTCACCGCCGCAACCGGCACGTCGGCGGGTAGCACCCAAAACGCGTTGCGCGGCGCGATAAACAAGATCCCCGCCACGTTGCAACGTCTGGCCAGCGGCACCCCGGCCGCCGATCCGCCGGCCCCGGCGTCGGATCCGGTGAAGGACGCGCTGTCCTCGGGTCTGCTGGGATACCTGGGCGATATTTTCACCTTCTACGCCCCGTTTTCCACCACGTTCTACAACACCGAGGGCCTGCCCTTCTTCGCCACGGGCATCGCCAACACCTTTGTGTCGATCGCGAAAGCCACGGGCGCCCTCGGCGGTGCCGCGAACGCGGCCGCCCCGGCGGTCGTCCCCCCGCCGCCGGTGGCCGGCCTGGCGTCGATCGGCGGTGGCGCCCCGGTCGCCGGAACGCTGGGCAACGCGGTCTCCGTCGGGCGCTTGTCGGTCCCGCCGGTCTGGGCGGGGAACACGCTGGCGGAGGCGCCGCACCTCGGGGCGACCCTGCCGCCGGTCAGCAATATCAGGGAGGCCGCGGATGCGCGGCCCGCGAACATCCTTGGCGGCATGCCACTCGGCGGCGCCGGGGCGGGTGACGGTGGAGCCGGCAGGGGACCGCGATACGGGATACGCCCTACCGTCATCCCGCGTCCGCCGGCCGCCGGCTAGCTCCCCGTCGCGCAATGGCAACGCCGACTCAATACGGGAGGCGGCCGCCCAGCGTGCGTGTCACCTGGTCGGCCGCGCCGACGACGTTGTCGGCCCACCGCTCGGCGAGCTCAGGCGAGAACCGGAAGCTGGGTCCGCTGATCATCAGCGCACCCAACACGTGACCGCGTGCATCGAACACCGGCGCCGCGACACCGGTGGCGCCCTCATCGCGTTCGCCGCTGGTGATCGCAAAGCCCATCCGCCGTGCTTCTTCGACGTTGGCGCGCAACACATCTGGATCGGTCACCGTCGCGTCGGTGAACCGGGCCAAGCCGGACTCCAGCACTTCCCGCAGCGCATCGTCGTCCCAGGCCATCAGGACCCGTCCCGCCGATCCGACGTGTAGCGGCACGATCTTGCCGACGTGCATCTCGCGGCGGATTCCATGGCGCGTCTCGGCGATAGCGACGCAAACCCGGAACGGACCTTCGCGACGGAAGAAGCAGGCCGTCTCTCCGCTCGCGTCGCGCAGCGACTCCAGCGCCGGTGATACCGCCTCCAGGAGGCCCATGCTGCTGGCGACCGGAGCCGCCCAGTACGCGACCCGGGCCCCGATCCGGAACCGATCGCCAACCCGATCAAGGAATTCCTCGGCCACCAGGTTGGCCACCAGCCGTTGCACCGTCGACGTCGGATAGCCGGTGCGGGCGCGAATCTCGCTGAGGGTCAATTCGGGCTCAGAGAGCGTGAAGGCGTCCATGATCCCGCGGATCTTCGCCAAGACCAGCAACGGCTTGATGCCCGCGGACAGCGGTCGCGACGACGGCGTCCGCGGCGGAATGTCCAGATCGTCAGCCTCGCTCATTCGTCCATTGTCTCGGTAATGGTTTGACCGCACCCCTCGAATGCGGATTTGGCACCGTCGCCGCAGGCCAAGCTGCAGCGACCGCGCGACTCGTATAGTCGAGCGGGGGTCGGGGTTTGAACAGGAGGACAAGTGGCAGGTCGACCACTGCAATGCTTCGAAGTCGTCGGTACCGAACAACTCACACGGCACATGGTGCGGATAGTGCTCGGGAGCAAGGATTTTGACGCCTTCGTGCCGAGCAAGTTCACCGACTCCTACGTCAAGCTGGTGTTCGTCGCCGACGACGTCGACGTGGCCGGGTTGCCCGAGCCCCTGACCCTCGACAGCTTCGCCGACCTGCCACCGGAGAAAAAGCCGTCGGTGCGGACCCTCACCGTGCGCCGCGTCGACGTCGACAAGCGCCAGATCACGCTGGACATCGTGGTGCACGGCGAGCATGGCATGGCGGGGCAGTGGGCGTCGACGGCCCAGCCCGGCCAGCCGATCTACCTGATGGGCCCGGGCGGCGCATACACCCCGGACCCGGCCGCCGACTGGCACCTGCTGGCCGGCGACGAATCGGCGCTGCCGGCCATCGCCGCGGCCCTCGAGGCGTTACCCCCCGGCGCCGTCGGCAAGGCGTTCATCGAGGTCGCGGGCCCAGAAGACGAGATCGCTCTGAGCGCCCCCGAAGGCGTCGAGGTGCACTGGGTGTACCGCGGTGGGCGTGCCGACCTGGTGCCCGAGGACCGTGCCGGCGATCACGCGCCGCTGATCGAGGCGGTCAAGAGCGCCCCGTGGCTGCCGGGACAGGTGCACGTCTTCATCCACGGCGAGGCCCAGGCCGTCATGCACAATCTGCGGCCCTACATCCGCAAAGAGCGTGGCGTGGACGCCAAGTGGGCATCGTCGATCTCGGGCTACTGGCGCCGCGGCCGCACCGAAGAGACGTTCCGGCAGTGGAAGAAAGAGCTGGCGCAGGCGGAGTCGGCGAACTCGTCAGCCTGACGGCCGCCTGGCATTGTCTGTTGCATGGCATTCGGCGATTACCAGAACGAGATCTACTTCAAGGGCCTGGGCGGGGTGGCGCCCGCGCTGCCGATGGCGTTCGCGGAGCTGGAGGCCCGCGCCGAGCGGGCCATGTCGCCGTCGGTGTGGAGCTACGTCACCGGCGGCGCCGGCGACGAACGCACGCAGCGGGCCAATCGCGAAGCCTTCGATCGCTGGGGCCTGATACCACGAATGTTCGTCGGCGCCGCCGCGCGTGACCTGTCGGTGGAGCTGTTCGGGCTGACCCTGCCGTCGCCGGTGTTCATGGCACCGATCGGCGTCATCGGCATCTGCGCCCAGGACGGCCACGGCGACCTGGCCACCGCACGCGCGGCCGCGGCCACCGGCGTCCCGATGATGGTCTCCACCCTGACCACCGACCCGATGGAGGACGTCGCCGCGCAGTTCGGTGACACCCCCGGCTTCTTCCAGCTGTACACGCCGAAGGATCGCGACCTGGCCGCCAGCCTCGTGCAGCGGGCCGAGGCCGCCGGCTACCAGGGCATCATCGTCACCCTGGACACCTGGATTCCGGGATGGCGCCCGCGCGACCTCACCACGGCCAACTTTCCCCAGCTGCGGGGGCTCTGCCTGAGCAACTACACCAGCGACCCGGTCTTTCGCGCCGCGCTGCAGCGCCCGCCGGAAGAGGACCCGCAAGGCACCGTCCTGCAGTGGGTGACCACCTTCGGGAACCCGCTGACGTGGGACGACCTCGGGTGGCTGCGGTCGCTGACCGACCTGCCGCTGATCATCAAGGGCATCTGTCACCCCGACGACGCCCGGCGCGCCAGGGACGGCGGCGTCGACGGCATCTACTGCTCCACCCACGGCGGGCGCCAGGCCAACGGGGGCCTGCCCGCGCTGGCGTGCCTGCCGGGGGTCGTCGAAGCGGCCGACGGGCTGCCGGTGCTGTTCGATTCGGGCATCCGCAGCGGCGCCGACGTCGTCAAGGCGCTCGCGCTGGGCGCCACGGCGGTGGGCATCGGCCGGCCGTACGCCTATGGCCTGGCGCTCGGGGGAGTCGACGGCATCGTGCACGTGCTGCGCTCGATCCTGGCCGAGGCCGACCTCATCATGGCCGTCGACGGCTATCCCACGCTCAAAGATCTCACCCCGGACACGCTTCGGCGCGTCGACTAGAGCGCCCACCTGCGCCCTGCGACCGTGGGGGAGTGCAGGCGATCCTCGACGAGTTCGACGAGTACCTGGAGTTGCAGTGCGGGCGCTCGGCGCACACCCGCCGCGCCTACCTCGGTGACCTGCGCTCGCTGCTCGCCTTCATCGGCGACCGCGGCGCGGGTCTGGACGGGCTCAGCCTGCCGCTGCTGCGCTCGTGGTTGTCCGCCGCGGCCGCGGCCGGCGTCGCCCGCACGACGCTGGCCCGGCGCACCTCGGCCGTCAAGACCTTCACCGCGTGGGCGCTGCGCCGCGGCCTGCTCAGCGCCGATCCCGCCGCCCGGCTGCAGGTCCCCAAGGCGCACCGCACCCTGCCCGCGGTACTGCGCCAGGATCAGGCCGCCGACGCCATGGCCGCCGCCAAATCCGGTGCGCAGCAGGGTGATCCGCTGGCACTGCGGGACCGGCTGATCGTCGAGATGTTGTACGCCACCGGGATCCGGGTCAGCGAGCTGTGTGGCCTGGACATCGACGACGTCGACACCCACCATCGCCTGGTGCGCGTGCTGGGCAAGGGCAACAAGCAGCGCAGCGCGCCGTTCGGGCGTCCCGCCGCCGAGGCGCTCGACGCGTGGCTGGCCGACGGGCGTCCCGCCCTGGCCAACGCGGAGTCGGGTCCGGCGCTGCTGCTGGGCGCGCGGGGCCGCCGCCTCGACGTCCGCCAGGCGCGCACGGTGGTGCACCAGACGGTCGCGGCGGTGGACGGCGCGCCGGACCTCGGGCCGCACGGCCTGCGGCACAGCGCGGCCACCCATCTGCTCGAGGGCGGGGCGGACCTGCGGGTGGTCCAGGAGCTGCTCGGGCACTCCAGCCTGTCGACCACCCAGCTCTACACCCACGTCGCGGTGTCCCGGCTGCGCGCGGTGCACGACCAGGCCCACCCCCGGGCCTGAGCCGCCTCACGGCTGCAGCGGTTTGAGCCGGATCGGCGTGGATTCCAGCAGGCCGAGCGGATCGACATAGCGCGCGCCCGAGGCCGGCCCCCACATCGCGCCCCAGTGCAGGCACGCCCCTCCCGCTCGAGAGGCCGGACACCCGGGGTGCCCGGCGACCAGCTCGCCGATCACGGTCGCGGCGGTCACCGGCTGACCGACCCGCACACTCGCCCGGACCGGCTCGTAGCTGGTGTGCAACCCGCCGGGGTGGGCCAGCGACACCACGGGCCGTCCGGCCAGCGACCCGGCGAACACCACCGTCGCGGTGCCCGCGGCGTACACCGGCTGGCCCGCCGCCCCGGCCAGGTCCACGCCCCGGTGTCCGGGATGCCAGTCCTGGGCCGGGGCGTCGAATCCCCGGACGACGGCCGGCGGCGGGCGCAGCGGCCACTGCAGGCGATCCGCAGCGGCAACCGCCGGCACCGCGCTGACCAGGCCCGCACACAACAGCAGCGCACTCCACCGCATCCAGGCAGTTCAGCGGGTCCCGAACGGCCGGTCCAGCCGAGTCCCGCCGGGTCTGTGCAGGAGCGGCCCGGTTGGGGAAGCGTGGTAAAAGCACCTGCTGAGTCGGTGTAAACTGCTGGTCGCAGCTCGTTCGCGGGCTGACTTCGCGCGTCTGCATCGCGTCTCTGGTTCCACGAGGAGTTCGCAATCGCATGCCGGGCGGTCCCGACCGGGTTTTCCCGGCTGGGTCCGGCATCGCAGCAGCCGCCAGGGCCCGGCCTCACCCGATGCCAGGCGACAACCGACACAAGTTAAGGCACAACCATGGCCGTCGTAACCATGAAGCAGCTGCTCGACAGCGGCACCCACTTCGGGCACCAGACCCGTCGCTGGAATCCCAAGATGAAGCGGTTCATCTTCACCGACCGCAACGGCATCTACATCATCGACCTGCAGCAGACGCTGACCTTCATCGACCAGGCGTACGAGTTCGTCAAAGAGACCGTCGCGCATGGTGGCAGCATCCTGTTCGTCGGCACCAAGAAGCAGGCGCAGGAGTCCGTCGCCGCCGAGGCGACCCGCGTCGGCATGCCCTACGTCAACCAGCGCTGGCTGGGCGGCATGCTGACCAACTTCTCCACCGTGCACAAGCGCCTCCAGCGCCTCAAGGAGCTCGAGGCGATGGAGCAGACCGGTGGCTTCGAGGGCCGCACCAAGAAGGAAATCTTGATGCTGACCCGCGAGAAGAACAAGCTCGAGCGCAGCCTCGGCGGTATCCGCGACATGGCCAAGGTGCCGTCGGCCATCTGGGTCGTCGACACCAACAAGGAGCACCTCGCGGTTGCGGAGGCTCGCAAGCTGAACATCCCGATCATCGCGATCCTGGACACCAACTGCGACCCCGACGAGGTCGACTACCCGATCCCGGGCAACGACGACGCGATCCGTTCGGCCGCGTTGCTGACCAAGGTGATCGCCTCCGCCGTCGCCGAGGGCCTGCAGGCCCGCGCCGGGGTCGGCCGTGGTGACGGCAAGCCCGAGGCGGAAGCCGCAGAGCCGCTCGCCGAATGGGAGCAGGAGCTGCTGGCGTCCGCTACCACCACCGCCCCCACCGACGCCGCTGCGGGCACCCCGGAATCAACAACTGACCCCTCTTAGGAAGGCTGAACATTGGCGAACTTCACCGCTGCCGACGTCAAGCGGCTTCGGGAACTCACCGGTGCCGGCATGCTCGACTGCAAGAACGCGCTGGCCGAAAGCGACGGCGACTTCGACAAGGCCGTCGAGGCGCTGCGGATCAAGGGCGCCAAGGACGTCGGCAAGCGTGCCGAGCGTGCGACGGCCGAAGGTCTGGTCGCGGCCCAGGGCGGCGCGCTGATCGAGCTGAACAGCGAGACCGACTTCGTCGCCAAGAACGCGGAGTTCCAGGCGCTGGCCGACCAGATCGTGGCGGCGGCCGTGTCGTCGAAGGCCAAGGACATCGACGAGCTCAAGGCTTCTTCTATTGACCAAGCCTCGGGCACGAAGACCGTCGAGCAGGCCATCGCGGAGCTCTCGGCCAAGATCGGCGAGAAGCTGGAGCTGCGCCGCGTCGCGAACTTCGACGGCACCGTCGAGACCTACCTGCACCGGCGGGCGGCCGATTTGCCGCCCGCGGTCGGCGTGCTGGTCGAATACCAGGGCTCGGACACCGAGGCGGCGCACGCCGTCGCGCTGCAGATCGCCGCGCTCAAGGCCCGCTACCTCTCGCGCGAGGACGTGCCCGAGGACGTGGTGGCCAGCGAGCGCCGCATCGCCGAGGAAACCGCCAAGGCGGAGGGCAAGCCGGAGCAGG
>NZ_LZMG01000077.1:0-535 GCF_001673615.1 Mycobacterium sp. 1245499.0 | reverse complement strand
CGCCGCCGCGGTCGACGTCGGTGGCTTCGCCTATGCCGGTGCCTGGCTACGGCCCGGCACGCTGACGCCGCCCCGATTCACCGATCGCTTCGAGCACGTCTATGGCCGCCACGCCGGGTTCCGGCGAAACCACGCCAAAGGGCTCAGCGCCACCGGCACGTTCGTCAGCACCGGGGCGGCAGCGGGGATCTGCCGGGCCGCGGTCTTCGCGCCCGGAAGCGTTCCCCTGATCGGCCGGTTCTCTCTGTCCGGTGGGTTGCCCGACCAGGCCGACAAGCTCGACACCGTGCGCGGGCTGGGGCTGCTGTTCGACGGGCCCGCCGGGCGGCAGTGGCGCACCGCGATGATCAACCTCCCGGTCTTCCCGGACAGCACCCCGCAGGGGTTTTACGACCGGTTGCTGGCGTCCAAGCCGCTGCCCGGCACGGGCAAGCCCGATCCGCGGCAGATGGCCGCGTTCCTGCAACGCCATCCCGAGACCGCCGCGGCCATGCGGATCATCAAGCAGGCGCCGCCGAGCACGGGATTCGCCGAC
>NZ_LZMG01000076.1:0-38276 GCF_001673615.1 Mycobacterium sp. 1245499.0 | reverse complement strand
AGGCGAGCCGGTGCACCACCTCTTTCTTGGCCTCGGCGTTGGCGACGTGGAAGACGTGATGGGTCATTTCGGGCACCGGCGAGTTGGGCTCGTCGACCGAGTGCAGCACCTCGTTGCGCAGGAATCGCTGTACGAGCTTGTCGACGCCGTTGTCCAGGGTGGCCGAAAACAGCAGTCGCTGGCCGTCTTTCGACGTCGCGGCCAGGATCCGGGTGACGCCGGGCAGGAAGCCGAGATCGGCCATGTGGTCGGCCTCGTCGATGACGGTGATCTGCACGGATTCCAGGCTGATCAGCCGCTGCTTCATCAGGTCCTCGAGCCGGCCCGGGCAGGCCACCACGATGTCGACGCCGGACTTCAGCGCGGCCACCTGGCGGCTTTGCGAGACGCCGCCGAAGATCGTGGTGATCCGCAGGCCGGCGGCATTCGCCAGTGGCTCGAGCGTCGCTGTGATCTGCGTCGCCAGCTCCCGGGTGGGGGCCAGCACCAGGCCCGAGGGCCGCGAGGGGCGCCGGCTGCCCGACGCGAGGCGGCTGACGAGCGGGATGGAGAAGGCCAGGGTCTTGCCGCTGCCCGTCTTGCCGCGACCGAGCACGTCGCGACCGGCCAGGGTGTCGGGCAGGGTCTCGATTTGAATCGGGAAGGGATGGGTGAGGCCGCGCTTGGCGAGCGCATCGACCAGGTGGGTGCGCACGCCGAGATCGGCGAAAGTCTTACTGGTGGTCACTTTTCGGTGCCTTTCGGGCATCGGTGGTGCCGCGCCGGAGGCGAGAACGCCGCGCGGCATCGGCACGAGGTGGCGAGATTGCCGGATGGCAAAATCGATCGCCGCGAGACAAGCTAGTGCGCGATGCACGGATCATCTAGGTGACAAGCGCGATCTTTTCGCTGGCACCGGAGGGATGAGGAAGCGTTCCACGACGGTGTTGGCATGCAGTGTCATGAAGCCAACGTTGCTGCCAGCGTAGCGTATGCGACGCCGAACGGCTAAATGGCGTAGCTCACTCTTCGAGCCGCGCACGAACGGCCGCCAGCCGCGCCGCCAGCTCGTCTTCGTCGATGACGCCGCGCGCCACCAGCGAGTGCGCCAATGCCACCAACCGATTCTCCGGATAGGGCAGGCCCGCGTAGACGGTTGCCGACAGCGCGTCCTCGTCGCTGCGCCGCTCGGCGAAACTGAGTACCTGTGCCCCGCAATTACTTTGATCGAGGGCATCGCAGATGCCGTCCAGGCTCGTCTGCCACGGGGGCACCGGGTTGCCGACGCCGTGTTTGGCCGCCATGCGGCTCCAAATCTGGTTGCGTTCAACGATTTTCGTCAGCGGCGCGATGCTGGAGTGTTCGATGCTCATCGATGCGCCCCGGGTCAGTCGCCGACGGGGTGTACGGCCGGGCGCGTCTGGGTGACGGCGTTGGTGGTCACCCCCGGCTTGGGCAACGCGACGCCGATCAGGCAATCGCGCGTGATTATTTCGACGAGTTGGTCCTCGGTCCAGCCCTGCGTTCCGTCCGGCCGGACGGGCATCACCATGAACCGATGCTTCTGGTTGGAGTCTTCCACCCGGATCTCGACGTCCGCCGGGAGTATCAGGCCGAATTCCGCGAGCACCTGCCGCGGCCAGCGCACGATGCGGCGCCGATAGTTAGGGGTGCGGTACCACTCCGGCGAGTTGCCCAGAATCGGGCGCGGGTAGCACGAGCACAGCGTGCAGACGATCACGTGATGCAGCGTCGGGGTGTCTTCCAGCACGTGCAGGGCGGTGAAGTCACTCGGCGTTCCGAACCCGGTCGGTTCCAGCCAGTCGACCCCGACCTCCTTGCTGGCCGCCAGCGCATCGATGCGCACCAACTCCTTGAAGTCGGGATCCAGCCACGCCCGGGCCACCAGGCGGGCGGCCGGCGTGGGGCCGATTTGTTCCGCGTACTCCGTCATCAAGCGGTGTTCCTCGGCGGTGAAAATGCCCTTCTCGATGCACAATTCGCGAAGCGCGATCTCGAGGACTTCGAAATCGGTGATCTCGTCCACCATCGGCGCGGCCGTACGGTCGTGGTCGTGGTCGTGGTCGTGGTCGTGGTCGTGGTCGGTCATGATGACGTTCCTTCAGAGGTCGCGGCCGCCTGCAGCCATCGCTCGGGAAGCTCAGTCTGCAGCGAGTCATGGAAGGGACCGGTGTAGCCGGGCCACAGTTCGGACATAGTGAATCGAACGATGTAGAACCATTCGGGTTGTTGGTCCGGCGCGTCCCACGTCTCGTCCTCGGCGGCGGGGCTTTCGTACGAGACGACCGCGATCTCGCCCGTCGCCCCACGCACGTACTCCTGCGTGCGGGTGTAGAGCAACACCGGCAAATCGCGGACCACGACCTTGTCGCCGACGTTGAACTTCGGTGCGCCGGCCTGTCCGGCGTACACCTGCGGGTCGCCTTTGCCGACGGCGTGGCGGTGGTGCCGGTTGCGTGAGACGGCGGCGGGATCGCCTTCGGACTTGGGCTTGGCCTGCAAGGGATTTCCGCGCAGGCCGTCGGCATAGCGGGCCCTGACCTCGGCCATGCGTTCGGCCAATTCGCTGAGGCCGATGTGGTGCTTTTCGACGAGGACGCGTGCGACGGCAAGCAGCCACCGCCCGTAGTAGGGCAGTCCGAGGTAGATGGTGCGGCCCAGGTCGACGTTGCCCATCCGGCGTCGTTCCTCGGACAACCAGATCCCGCGCCAGCCGAGCACCTCGCACAGCACATAGGTGTTGTGCTCCCAGATCTCGTACTGCTTGTTCTCGAACTCGATGGGAGCGTCCGGCTCGCCGCCGACGTCGTGGGGGGTCTTGACATAGGCGTTGAAGCGTTCGTGGTCAATGAGATCCGGCGTGGGAGCGTCGGGGAGCTCGGGGTAGGACGATTGCAGCCGGGCTATCAGGTCGAGCTGTGCGGCTCGGTCCGACGCAGTCGTCATCCCAGCTCCATTCGACTAGTCCAGCGCCTTCGTACACTTCACTCTTCCGGCGGACATTGCGCAACCGCAAAGCGAATGTCGCCGTCTCCGGTAACGTCACCGCAATGGAGCGGCGCGTCCTGGAAGCGGTCATTTATGAGCGTGAACCGCCGATTGCGCGGATCATTCTGAACCGGGTGGACAAGGCCAACACCAAGGACGCGGTGCTGGTCGGCGAGGTCGACAGTTGCCTGCACGAGGCCGACCGCGACAAGGACATCAAGGTCGTCATCCTCAAGGCCAACGGCAAGGGATTCTGCGGCGGCCACGTGGCGCGCTGGGGCCCGGACGAAAACCCGTATCCGGATTTCGGGGACACGTTCGAGGACCTCTACAAGGGCACCGCCGATCTGTTTTTGTGGCCCACGCTGTACCTGTGGGAGTTTCCCAAGCCGACCATCTCGCAAATCCACGGCTACTGCATGGGCGGTGGCATCTATCTCGGACTGCTGACCGACTTCTGCGTCGCCTCCGAGGACGCGTATTTCCAGATGCCGCTCGCCCAGAGCCTCGGCGAACCCGGCGGCCACACCATGATCGAGCCGTGGCTGCTGATGAACTGGCATCGCACCATGGACTGGCTGCTGCTGGCGCCGACCCTGACCGCGCAACAGGCGCTCGAGTGGGGCCTGCTCAACCGGGTAGTGCCGCGCGACGACCTCGAGGACACGGTTGAGGAGATGGCGCGCAAGATCGCCCAAATCCCGTTGACCACACTGATGGCGGTCAAGAACAACGTGAAGCGCGCGTGGGAACTGATGGGCATGCGGGTCCATCTTCAGGTCAGCCACATCCTGACCAACATGGTCGGCGCCGCGTCCGACGTGCAGGCGCGGCGCGCCGAGCTGATGCAGTCCGGCATGAAGCCACGCGAATTCGTCGACAAACCCGAATCGCCCGCCTAGCGGCTCATCTCACCGGCGATCTTGCGTCCGGCGGCATGGCGCGCGGCGACGTACCCGAACACCATCGAGCTGGCGATGCTCGCGCCGGCGCCGGGATAGGTCCGGCCCATCACCGTCGCGGTCGTGTTGCCGGTGGCGTACAAACCCTCGATCACCCGGTCCTGTTGGTCGAGAACCTGCGCGTGTTCGTTGGTGATGACGCCGCCGCACGTGCCGACGTCGGCCGGCAGCACCCTGGTTGCGTAGTAGGGGGCGGTGTCGAGCGGGCCGATGGCGGCGTTCGGCCGATAGCCGGGGTCGCCGAGGCAGTCGTTGTAGGCGGACTGGCCGCGGGCGAAGTCGGGATCCAGCCCCTTGGCCGAGAATTGGTTGAATCGCCGAATCGTGCGCGCCAGTTCGTCGGCGGGAAGATCGATCTGGCGGGCGAGGTCGGGGATGCTCGCCGCCCGGGTGACGGCACCGGATTCGATCAGCTCGGCCGGCAGCGGCTGGTTTCGCTTCAGGGTTTTCAGGGGGCTTGCGCTCGTGACGTATCTGCGTACGTATCCCTCGTCGAAGATCATCCAGCACGGCACCGCCTTGTTGGCGTACATCGCCTTGCCGACCTCGACGTAGGAGTTGGACTCGTTGCAGAACCGCCGCCCGGTCGAGTCGACGTAGATGGCACCGGGACGCTGGCGTCCCGAACCGAGCGAGGCGGCGACGGCGCCGCCGTTGGCGATGAAAACCGAAGGCAGCCACCAGGCCTCGTCCAGCAGGTCGGTCTTCGCGCCCAGTCGCATCGCCGCCGCGAGGACCTCGCCGGTGTCACCGGCGTTGGCGATCGACCACTTCCCCTCGTTGGGCTGGTTGCCGCTGTAGCGGCGGCGCATCTCCTCGTTGTGACCGAAACCGCCGGCGGCCAACAGGACTCCCTTGCGGGCCTCGACGGTCAGCGGCCGTCCGTCGCGGACGACGCGCACGCCGACCACCCGGCCGTCGTCGACGACCAGATCCGTCATCGCGGCTTGTGTCCACAGCGGGGGATCACCGTCGCTGAGATCGATCAGCGCCTTGAGCATCTGGGCGATCAGCGAGGCGCCGTTGGTGAGGAGCTGACGCCGCCGGGCCCGGGCGATCGCGGTGCGCAGGAATACCCGCGCCGCGACGGCGAAGGCGCGCGGTGCGCGGTTGAAATACTGGACCGACCGTAACTCGTTGGTCAGCACCACATATCCGTAGTTCTTGGCCAGCGGCGGCTGCACCTTGTCGCTCCAGTCGCCGAGCCGCGCGGCGTCGAACGGGATGCCCTCGACGGCGCGACCGGAGGCGTTGCCGCCCTTGTGGTTCGGGTAGTAGTCGCTCCAGCCCGCGCAGCGGATCAGCGCCACGCCCTTGCGGGTGAGGAAGTTGATCATTTCGAAGCCCGCGGTGAGGAACATTTCGCGTCGTTCGGGTGAGGAGGGCGCGCCGATGTCGCCGACCACGTCGGCCAGGTAGGCCAGGCCGTCCTCATGGGAGTCGGCGATGCCGTCGGCGCGCATCAACGGGTTGTTCGGCAGCCACACGATGCCGCCCGACAGCCCCGTCGAACCGCCGACCAGCGGCTGCTTTTCGATGATCAGCGGTTCGAGGCCGCAGTCCAGTGCGGCCAGCCCGGCGACCATGCCGCCCCCGCCGCTGCCCGCGATGACCAGGTCCACCGAGTGGTCCCACCGGCCGGTCATCGCGCCGCCGCGCCGAAGCCGAGGTCGACGATCGGTACGTCGATGGTGGTGTTGGTCTTTCCGATGGCGGGCAGCAGCGTGGTGTAGGGCAGCCCGGCCAGGAAGCCGTCGATGACGCGTTCGAAATTCGAGATCAGCCCCTCGATCTGATCCGACAACCGCATGAAGTCAAACCCCCTGGAATGCAGGCCCTTCTGCTGTCGGGGCAGGTTGGAGAAATCCTGGGCCGGGATGGGCGGCCACCGCGGGTCATCGGGTGCCATGGGTTCGGGAGGCGTGGGCTTGCCGGCCGACGCGTCCGCGGGATACCGGGTCAGCGACCAGATCTCGAACAGCGTCTCCTCGGGACCCAGCGGGCGGATGCGGTACGAGGAGGCGCTGCTGTAGGTGGGCAGGATGAAGTGGTGCGGGAAGGCGAATCCGATCGCGTCGGTGATCCCGCGCCGAACCAGCTCGTTGAGGTCGGGCATGGTGCTGCCGCGGGCGCGATGCCAGTTGACGACGGCGTCGTTGAGCGCGTCGCGCCACCCCGCCATCGCCGCGGCCGGGTCGGCCGGCAACTCGATGTGCTGCAGTCCTTCGGCGATGCGAATGTCGTTCTCGTGCGTCATGCCACCCATGCCGGCGCCGAGCGTGCGCATGAAATACAGGCTGCTCGCGACGACGGGATGCACTGCCGCGCAGGGCTGTCCGGTCTGTGCCGACGGCAGCAGCTGCGGATGGGTCTGCGGGACGTGGTAGCCCTCCATGAACGCCGCGGTCGCGAGTTTCCAATTCACCGGCAGCCGGCACGATTGCCACCACTCCACCCGCAGCGACTCCACCCGCCACGCGTCGTAGATCGAGGCGAACGGTTCCATCCAGTCGCGCAGTGCCGGTGCGTCGTCGTCGAGGTTGATCCACGCGCAGCCACCCCAGAGCTCGCAGCGCACCGCGACGAGTTCCAGGTCGTCGGGACGCAGGTTCTCTTCGGCGAACGCTTCGGGGCGCAGCACGAAGGTGTTGCGCCCGTCGATGCCCCAACACCAGCCGTGGAAGGGGCAGACGAACGTGCGCCGGTTGCCGTTGCCTTCCACCAGCTTCACGCCGCGATGCCGGCAGGCGTTGTGGTAGGCGCGCACGGTGTCCTGGTCGACGCGCACCACGATGATCGAGTCATCGAGGATCTCGTACTCCACGTAGTCGCCGGGCTTCGGGATCTCCTCGAGCCGGCAGGCCATCTGCCACACCCGGGGCCAGAACAGCTGCGCCTCCAGCGCGTAGAACTCCGGATCGAAGTAGCGCTGCTTGGGGATTCGATCGGCGGCCTGGACCGCCCACGGCACCGGTAGCGGCGTCCAATTCACCGCCGACCCGCGGGGGGTGTGCGGGTCGGAAATCTCGTTGCCCATTCCTATAGCCATCTCGTCATCCCTTGTCACATCACAAGATCCGCGACACCCGCCCTTGCCAATAGCGGTCGCGGATGCGTCTCTTGTAGAGCTTGCCGTTCGGGTCGCGCGGCAGGGCGTCGAACTCGACGGTGCGGGGGCACTTGTACCCGGCCAGGCGGGTCCGGCAGTACTCGATGAGTTCTGCCTCCAGCTCCGGCCCGGGAAGGACACCGTCGGCCGGTTGCACGACGGCCTTGACCTCTTCGCCGAATTCGTCATTGGGGATCCCGAACACCGCCGCGTCCACCAGCTTCGGATGCATGACGAGCAAATTCTCGACCTCTTGCGGGTAGATGTTGACCCCGCCGGAGACGATCATGAACGTCGAGCGGTCGGTGAGGTACAGGTACCCGTCGGCGTCGACATAGCCCATGTCGCCGAGCGATCGCCAGCCGCGGTCGTTGGACACCGATGCGGTCTTGGCGGGGTCCTTGAAGTATTCGAAGTCCGGTCCACCCTCGAAATAGAGTTCACCGGATTGGCCGACGGGAAGCTCCCGCCCGCCCTCGCCGACCACGTGCACCGGGGCCATCGGAATGCCCACCGAACCGGGATGGTCGAGCCACTCCCGTGGCCCGATCGTCGTGCCCGCGAAACCCTCTGTGCCGCCGTAGTATTCGTGGATGATCGGGCCGAACCAGTCCATCATCCGGTGCTTCACATCGACCGGGCACGGTGCCGCCGCGTGGATGACGCACCGCAGGCTCGACACGTCGTAGCGCCGCCGGACGGCTTCGGGCAACTTGAGCATGCGCACGAACATGGTCGGGACGAACTGCGCGTGGGTCACCCGGTGGGTCTCGATCAGGCGCAACACCGCCTCGGCGTCGAATTTGGGCATGAGGACGGTCGCGGCGCCCACCCGGTTGGCCGCCATGGTGTAGTTGACGCCGGCCGCGTGATACAGCGGCGCGGGGGACAGGTACACGCTCGAGGAGTCCATTCCGTATTTGTGAATGAGCGCGAGCTCGAGCACCGACTGCGCCCAGGATCCGTTGCCGTCGGCGGGAAGCGGTCGCCGCACCGCCTTGGGCCGCCCGGTGGTCCCGGACGAATACAGCATCTCTGACCCGTCCGACACCGGTGGGGCCTCGCCGGCCGTCGCCAGCGCGTCGTCGTAGGACTGCCAGCCCGGCAGCGCGCCACCGACCGAAAAGCGGGCGACCACCGCGGCATGGGCGGCACCGATGTGCGCGGCCAGTTCGGGCATCGCGGCATCGACGAACACCGCCTTGGCGTCCGAATCGTCGATGACATAGCTGACCTCGTCGGGCAGGAAATGGGTGTTCACCGCGGTGTAGTAGAGGCCGGAAAGCTGAGCGCCCCAGGTGATCTCGAGAAACTCCGGCCGGTTGGGCAGCACCAGCGCCACGCCATCGCCGCGTCGCAACCCCGCCCCGTGCAACGCGGCGGCCACCCGCTTGCTGCGGGCATGCAGTTCGCCGAACGAGATCGTACCGCCGTCGCTGATCAGGGCCGGCGACTGTGCGGCGGCGATCGCGTGGTCGGCGATGTTCACCAGGGGCCTAAGTTGTTGCGGCGCCGTCGGTCTGGGCGGCGGCCGCGGCCTGGCGGCGGGCGTGCTCGGAGGGCAGCACCTTGTCCTTGAACACGGTCTGGATCAGCTGTTGCACGTCCTTGCTGATGGAGGCCAGCGCGACGAGGTCGTTGGAGCTCTGCCAGTGCACCCGCATGCCCATCAGTTCCCAGGCGCGTTTGAGGTTGGCCTTGGTGAGCATCAGGGTCGTCAACGGCGCCTGGGCGATGTGGCGCGCGATCGCGTCGACGCGGTCGTCGAGGTCCTCCCGCTTGACCACCTCGTTGACCAGGCCGACCTCCAGCGCCTTCCGGGCGTCGATCACCTCCGCGGTGAACAGGTAGTAGGCGGCGCGGCGCCAGTTCATGAACACCCAAGGCTCGATGGAACATTCACCCGACGGCATGCCGAAGCCCTGCAGCGGCGGGTAGGAGAAGTAGGCGTCCTCGGAGGCGATGACGATGTCGGTGGTCAGGCCCAGGTGCGTGCCGCCGCCCACGCAGTAGCCGTGCACCTGCGCGATGGTGGGCTTGGAGAACTCCCACAGGTTCAACGTCGGCTTGACGAACAGGTCCGACTGCGCCTTCCACGGGTGGCCGGTCACCATGGCGTTCTCGACGAACGACGGGTAGTCGACGGCGTTGTTGCCGATGGCGTGCCCGGAGCAGAAGCCCTTGCCGTTGGCTTTGAGCACCAGCACCTTGATGTCGTAGTCGCGGTCGGCGTCGGCCAGCGCGGCGTCGACCTCTTCGGCCAGCTTCTGGTCCTGGGCGTTGGCCTTCTCCGGCCAGTTCAACGTGACGCGGGCGATCGGGCCGTCCTTTTCGTAGATGATTCTCTCGCGGGTCTCGTTGAGATCCATCGGGCTCTACCTTTCCTCGTTAGGACGTGATGACGCCGATTTCGGCGCCGATGTCGTAGGTGGTCCCGACCTGACCCGTCCAGCGCACGGTGCCGGATGCCCCCGCTTCGATTTCCTGTTCCACCTTCTCGGTGGCGACCACATAGATCGGCGTGCCCTCCTCGACGTGTTCGCCGGCGTCGACCAGCAGGCCGGTGAGTTCGGCCTCGGACACCGCCACCGATACCCGGGGGATGCGAATGATGAAGTCAGCCATGCACCTTCGCCTTCTGACAGGTGCGCTGCGCCGCTGCGACGATGCGCGCCGGCGACGGATACACCTGTGCCTCGAGCGCGGCGGCGGCCGGGTTGGGCACGAATCGCGCGGCGACCCGCTCGATGGGTGCGGCGAGTTCGCCGAACAACTCGGTCGACAGGATCGCGGCGATTTCGGCTCCGGGACCGGCGAATTGGACGGCGTCGTGCACGATGACGGCCCGGCGGGTGCGCCGGACGGATTCGACGATGGTCCCGACGTCAAGCGGCACCAGGGTGCGCAGATCGACGACTTCGGCATCGACACCCCGCTCGGCCAGGGTGGCTGCCGCGGCAAGCGCGTCGTGCACGCAGCGTCCGTAGCCGATCAGGCTCACGTCGGTGCCGGGCCGCTTGATATCGGCCTGGCCCAGCGGGATCGAGAAGCCGGGATCGACGGGCACGAACCCCTTCTTGCTCTGCAGCCGGATGGTTTCGACGAACAGGCAGGGGTCGGGGTCGAAGATCGCCGTCGTCAACAGGCCTTTGCCGTCGCGCGGGGTGGACGGCACGATCACCTTCATCCCGGGGACGTGCATGAACCAGGCCTCCAGGCTCTGCGAATGCGTCGCACCGGTGGCCAGTCCGGCGTATACCTGGGTGCGCACGGTGATGGGCGCCGACGTGCGCCCGGCGGTCATGAACCGCAGTTTGGCGGCGTTGTTGATCAATTGGTCGGCGGCGATACCGATGAAGTCCATGATCATGATCTCGGCGACCGGCAGCAGCCCGTCGATGGCCGCGCCGATGGCCGCGCCCAGGATGGCGGCCTCCGAGATCGGTGTGTCCAGCACGCGTTCGTGACCGTATTTGGTCGACAACCCCGCGGTGGGACCGGACGCACCGGGATCGGCGATGTCCTCGCCGAGCAGGAACACCCGCTCGTCGGCCTCGAGCGCCTGATCCAGCGCGAGGTTGAGGGCCTCGCGCATCGTCATCTCCTGATCGGCCATGTCCTACACCGGAAACCCGATGGCCGCCGCATAGACGTCGCGGTCGAGCTCGTCGATCGATGCCGCGTCCGCGGCCAGGACGGTGCGCAGCGCGGCTTCCACCGCCGCCACCGCCTCGCTGTCGATGCGGTCCAGCTCGTCGTCGCGGCAGGCGCCCGTCTCGGCGAGGTGGCAGCGGAACCGGGGCACCGGATCGGCGGCCATGGCCGCTTCGAGTTGCTCGGCGGGGATGTAGGGCATGCGGTCGCCGAAATAGTGGCCGCGGAAGCGGAACGTCACACATTCGATGAGGGTCGGCCCGCCGCCGCTGCGCGCCCGCTGCAGCGCGTCCTCGAGCGCGGCCTGCACCGCCAGCGGGTCGTTGCCGTCGACGCGCGCCCCCGGCATCCCGTATCCGGCGGCCCGATCGGCCACCCGCTCGAGCTTCATGGTGTCGCCGGTCGGGGTCATCTCGGCGTACTGGTTGTTCTGGCACACAAAGACCACGGGCAGGTCCCACAGCGCGGCCATGTTGGCGGCTTCGTGGAAGGAGCCGGTGTTGGTGGCGCCGTCGCCGAAGCTGACCACCGTGACACGGTCTAGTCCCTTCCGTTTGGCGGCCATCGCCAGTCCCACGGCCACCGGCGGCCCGGCGCCGACGATGCCGGTCGAAA
The DNA here is from genome assembly GCF_001673615.1 of Mycobacterium sp. 1245499.0. NCBI lineage: Bacteria > Bacillati > Actinomycetota > Actinomycetes > Mycobacteriales > Mycobacteriaceae > Mycobacterium > Mycobacterium sp. 1245499.0. Next base: position 26,948 of record NZ_LZMG01000076.1, on the reverse strand, counting down.
GCATCACGCCCACTTCGGGTTTGGCGATGTGCATGGTGCCGCCCTTACCCCGGCTGGCGCCGACGGTGCGGCCCATCATCTCGCCGTAGATCTCCTCGAGCGGCACTCCCTTGCCGATGAGATCGTGCAACCCACGGTAGGTGGTCACCAGCTGATCGTCGGGCCGCAGCGCGACACCCATCGCGGCGGCGATCGCCTCCTGCCCACGGGAGGGCCAGTACACGCACATGAACTCGCCGGTGCCGATCCCCTTGGACAGCCGGTCGTCGGCCGCCTTCATCAGCACCATGAGTTCGTAGAGGCGTCGCTGGATCTCGGAGTTGTCGGTCATCGCCGAACCCCGTTGCGGTGCACGATGATCGGTGCCACCGCCGTCACGCGCCCGACCATGGCTTGACCTTGAGGAAGCCGCCGCCGTCCACGCGCAGTTGCTGTCCGGTGACATAGCGGGCGGCGTCGGACGCGAGGAACAGCACCGCCTCGCTGATGTCCTCGGGTTCGACGTAGGGGATGGGCATCGCCTGCACGAACGGGAAGATCGGTTCGGCGTCCTCGCGGGTCGGCTCCTTCAGGTCGGGGCGGAAGGCGCGGTACATCGGCGGGCTGTGCAACATGTCGGTGTTGACGTTGGTCGGGTGCACCGCGTTCATCCGGATGGAAAACGGCGCCAGCGCCAGGGCGAAGTCGTTGACATAGTGCGCGGCAGCCAGTTTCGCGAAGGCGTAGCCCGCTCCGCCTGGACCGCCGTCGATGCCGGTGGTGTTCAGGGACGACATGAAGGCCGCGTTGGAACCGATGACGACGATCGACGCGCCCGCCTGCAGGTGTTTGAGGCTGGCGTGCACCAGGGTGAGCACGCCGACCAGGTCCACGTCCACCGCGTCGGCGAACGCCTTCGGGGGCAGCCCCGCGGTCAGGGGGCAGATGCCGGCGTTGGCCACCACGACGTCGAGGTGCCCGAGTTCGGCGACGCCCGCGTCGATGGCCGCCGACAGCGCGACACGGTCGCGGACGTCGGCGACCGCGGTGTACGCGCGCTGCCCCTCCTTTTCCACCAGCCGCGCCGTCTCATCCAGGTCCTCGGGGCGCGCCAGGGGATACTCGTTGGTGTCGATGTCGGCGCAGATGTCCACGGCGATGACGTCCGCACCTTCGGCGGCCAGCATCCGCGCGTGTGAACGGCCCTGCCCGCGCGCGGCCCCGCTAATCACGGCCACCTTGCCCGTCACCCTGCCCATCGCCCGTCCTTCGTCCGTGTCTACACCACGACCCGCGTTGGCGCCCAACGCCGTTCGTCGACATCACTGAAGCTGAAGCGGGAACCTTGCGACCGCTCACCCGCCCGCGCCGCGGGACGGCGCGCGGTCACCGCGGCGGGCGTCGCAACGAGACCTTCGGTCGGCTGCATCGCATCTCTTCCCCGAAAAACCGCGCTGACCTGCAGATGGGCTATCACTACGACCAAGACTAGCTAGAATATCTAAAATAGCAAGGAATGGCCGCGACGAGGGGGTTGGCGATGTCTGACGTGCACGGCGGCGTCCTGCGCGGGGTGCGGGTCGTCGAGCTGGCGTCCTGGACCTATGTGCCCTCGGCCGGGGCCGCGCTGGCGGACTGGGGTGCCGACGTCATCAAGGTCGAAGGCGTCGCCTCCGGTGACCCCGGACGGGCGCTGGTGGTCGGCGGGTTCACCCGGCAAGCGGCCCGTCCGGATGCCGACTTCATTCTCGAACTGGGCAACCGCGGCAAGCGCAGCATCGCCATCGACGTCAAATCGGAAACGGGTCGCGAGTTGTTCGGCCGGCTATTGGCCAGTGCCGATGTGTTCTTGACCAATTGGTTGCCCGGCGCGCTCGAACGGGCCCGGCTGACCGTCGAGGACGTCCGCTCGTTCAACCCGAACATCATCATCGCGCGCGGCACCGGCCTGGGCGTCCGCGGCCCCGATCGCGACCGCGGCGGCTTCGACGCCGCAACCTATCTGGCGCGCGGCGGGGTCGCCTACACGCTGACACCCTTCGGCAGCGAGACGCCGGCGGTCCAGGGGCCCGGCTTCGGTGACCTGCAGGGCGGGGCGACGCTGGCCGGCGGCGTCTGCGCCGCGCTGTTCCACCGGGAACGTACGGGCGAACCGACGATCGTCGACTCTTCGCTGCTGGCGCAGGCGATGTGGTCGATAGCGCCATCCATCTGCGCGGCCGACTTCTTCGACATCGACGGGATCCCCGGTGCGCCGCCCGGCCTGGCCATCAACCCGTTGGTCAACCGGTACAAGACGAAAGACGGCAGGTGGATCCAGCTGGTGTTCTTGCAGCCGGACAAATTCTGGGCGGGCTTCTGCCGGCGCATCGGGCTGGCGGAACTGGCCGACGATGACCGATTCGTGCCGTCGGCCAACCTGATCGCCAATGCGGCCGCCGCGACCGAGCTGCTGGCGAATACGTTTGCCGGCCATGACCTCGCGCACTGGCAGGCGGTGCTCGCGGCCGAACCCGGCGTGTGGGGTGCGCTGGCGACTCCGCGGGAAACCCTCAACGACCCGCAGGTCGAACCCAACGGCTATGTGGTGACGAACGTCGACGACCGCGGGGAGAAGTACCGAATCGTCGCGGCCCCAGTGCAATTCAACGAGACGCCACCGTCTCCGGCGCGCGCCCCCGAACACGGCCAGCACACCGAGGAGATTCTGCTGGAGCTCGACATCGGCTGGGACGACATCGCCAAGGCGAAGGAGTCCAAGGCGATTCTGTAGGTGGCCCGGTCGGTCGCTAATTGTGCTGTTTCACAGCCGGTTTCGATACCACGGGTCGCGAATTTCGCTATGAGCAACCGATCCCGAAACGGTCACAGCCGGGTATCAATGTCAGTGGTGGACTGGCACAACGCGACGGATCCGCAAATCATTGCACAGGGCGCCTTTTGGGGATTTGCGGCCGCGACGACGCGCACGGATTCCTGCCGCTATGCGAGTAGCGGTTTCACCAGGGCGCAGCAGGAGGTATCAACAGCATGACGACGAACTGGGTTCCCGCCCAAACTTCGTGCGGCCCGAACTCCGGCCGCATTCTCGACACCGCGCGGGGCATCCTCATCGGTCTTCGCCGGTGTCCGTCCGACGCCGCACTGGACGAGTTGCACAGCGCGGCAATCCGGCACAAGGTACCGGTATTCGCCATGGCGTGGGCATTGGTCCACCTGGCGGGTGACGGCGAGAAGACCCCGAGCTTCGTCGACGCCCAGTCCGCGGCCCGCCGCGAATGGGGCGCGCTGTTCAAATCCCGCGCGCTTACCTGCTGAGCGCGCACCAAGACGTTGGGGCGGCCGAGCTTTCGAGGGGTAACCCGGCCGCCTCCAACCACAAAAACATCGGCCCGAAAGCGCGTTCGGAGGGTGGCGCCCTCGGGCTGCGGCTGCAGTGGCCGACGCGGACGAGGGGGTTGCGGCGCCCACGGATGAGCCGTGCCGCGAGCGGTCCGGCCCCGATCCGGACTACGTGATCACCCTGCTCCGCTGAGCCGGCGTCGAGTGCGAGAATTCTCGTCGTGTCCGCAATCGAGCGTGGGCGGCCGACGGGTCCCGGGCCCAGGCTGCACCGTCCGCGCGGTCCACTGGCCGACCACATCGAATTCTTCGGGCATTGGCTGCACCGCGGCAGCAGCTACCGGAGCCGGGCGCTGCCACGCGGCGCCGTGACGGTCGTCTTCGACGTCGGCCCCCGGCAGCGGCTGGACTTCTATGCCGCGGACGGCACGACCGAAGAGCGTGTTCCGCCCGCGTTCCTCACCGGACCGCAGAACGTGTCCTATGTGTCGGACATCGCGGCCGACGAGCCCGTCATGGCCATCCATTTCCGGCCCGGTGGCGCTTTTCCGTTTCTGGGCATGTCGCTGGGTGACTTGGCCGGCGCGCCCGTCGGCGTCGACGAGATCTGGGGTGGTGCGGGACGCGAATTGCACGAGCGCCTGATCGAGGCGCCGTCGATCCCGGCCAGGTTCGCCCTGCTCGAGCGATTCATGCTCTCGCGGATGGGCTCGTCGAGACAGCCGAGCCTGGGCGCCGCGTTGGCGGCCATCGAGGCCGATCCCTCGGTGCGGTTGGCCGAACTCCGCCGCCTGACGGGATTGTCGAGCAAGCGGCTCGTCGCGCTGTTTCGCGCCGAGGTGGGTTTGGCGCCAAAGGAGTTCGCCCGCGCTCGCCGATTCCAGGCGGCGCTGAGGCGACTGGGCGAGGACGCCGGCGGCGGCGCCCGCATCGCGGCCGACCTGGGCTACTTCGACCAATCCCATCTGGTGCGGGAGTTTCGCGCGTTCAGTGGAATGACGCCGACGTCCTACCGGCGGCGGCGAATCCTGTTGCCGAGCCACGTTCCGTTCGAGCGGCGCAAAAATCCAAGACCGCCCGGTTCGGGGCGCAGATGATGACCACATGGAGGAAACCAGACAAGCCGTAGCGGACACCGGATTTCTGGTCGCTGCGATGCGCGCCGAGGAATCCAAGCGCCCGGACCGGCTCTTCACCGACCCGTTCGCCGACCGCCTGGCCGGCGCGGAAGGTCGCGCGTTGCTCGCCCGGGCCGCCGCGAAGACGGGCGCGTCCTCGCCGCAGATCGCCATCCGCACGCGGTTCTGGGACGAGGCATTGCAGAGGGCGGAGTCGGACGGCATTGCGCAGGTGGTGATCCTCGGGGCGGGCATGGATGCGCGTGCTTACCGGCTGCCGTGGCGCCCCGCCACCACCGTCTACGAAGTCGACCAGCCGCAGGTGATCAGAATCAAGGATCAACGGCTCGCCGGTGAGCGTCCCCGCTGCCGTCGCGTCCCGGTGGGCGTCGACCTGGCTGACGACTGGCCGAAAGCCCTGATCTCTGAAGGGTTTTCCTCGGACGCCCCGGCCGCGTGGCTGGTCGAAGGCCTGCTGCAGTACCTCGACGCCGCCGACGTCGACGTCTTGTTCGCCCGAATAGATGCGTTGTCCGCGCCGGGTTCGCGTGTCTGCTACGACCTGGTCGGCACGGCGCTGCTGGAGGCGGACTTCATGCAACCAACCCTCGAGTACATGCGGCGCAGCGGCGCGCCGTGGACGTTCGGCACCGACGCGCCGGCTACCCTGATCGAGCGGCACGGCTGGATGGCGGAGGTCACCGACGTCGCCGAGCCCGGCGCGAGGTGGAATCGCTGGGATCATCCGGCCGTCCCGCTGAAGGTGCCCGGCGTACCGCGCGGCTACTTCGTCGAGGCGACGAAGTCCTAGCGCGACAGCGGCGGGCTATTTGGGCGGCGGCAGCTCACGCGGACCGTCGGGCGGGCCCAATTCCGGCGGACCGTCTCGCTTCGTCAGCGCCCGCCGCCGGTCGCGATCCGCGGGCGGGACCGACAGGCGCTCGGCGTCAGGGGCGGACCGTCCCGGCAGGGACGCGCCCGACCCGCGCCCGGACACCCGGCGCTGCGCCCGCTCGGCGGGGTGGTGTCGCGATGAGGTGACGAATTCCGCCCGGCCCGAGGGTGTTTCGGTGTCGGCGGGGTGATCGGACGGCCGGGTGTCGGAGGCCTCAGAGCTGATCGCCACCTTGCGGGTGCGCTTGAGGGTGAACGTGATCTCTTCGGTTTCCTCGAGGACGCCTTCGAACACCTGGCGCGCGGTGCGTAGCGGCTGGGTGGTGGTGTCGATCACCTTGGCCACGAACGGCGGCACCAGCGGGCGGATCCAGCGGGCGGCGGCCTTGGTGGCGTCCGGAATCGACGGGATCAACGGCGCATGGCGTTCTTGGTGTTGCTCGACCGCGCCGCCCCACGGCTCCGGCGCGGGCAGATGCTCCGGAAGGTCGGTCTCGGGACCGGCCAAGCCGGCGGCGGGCTCCGGCGTGGGCAGTCGGGTGATGGCCCGGCTGGCCGCCTCGGCTTCGGCGGCGATCGGCAGGTACACGTCGTCGTCGCCCGGCTCGAACTCGCGCTGCGACGGCGCGTGCACCGGAGCATCCAGGGCTTCGGAAACCCGCCGGCGTTGCTGCTCACGGTCGATCTGGGTCTGCGCCTCGACGGCAAGCCGGGCCTGTGTCAATTGGTGCTCGGCCCACAGGATTTCGGCCTCCCGCCGCACCTCGGCCCGTTTGATCGCGATGGCGGTGTCCGCGTCGAGTTCGGCGCGTTCGCGCTCGGCCCGCGAGGTGGTGCGGCGATCGTGCGTGGTCTCGCCACGCCAGCACCCCAGGATCAGCGGCGCCAGGTAGAGCAACACGCAGGCCCCGATCGTCAACAGCCGCAGGCTCATCGCCCCGGCGTCGGCCGCGGTCAGGTCGTTCATCGCCACCCAGCGCGCGCCCAGGCCGCGGTCGGCGTCCGCCGCGACACCGTCCCGCGCGTCACGTAGCGCCAGCTCCTGTCGCGAGATCGTGGCGTCCAGCCCTGGTGCGCGGCCGTCGCGCGCGGCGAGGGCGGTGTCCAATTCGTGCTGGGCATCGCCGAGAAGCTCGTTGGCCGTGCGTGTTTCGGGCCCGGCACCGGGATCGCCGGTGATCCGGGTCTGCGGGCAGCCGGGGGTGGGGTGGTATTCGCAGCGGGCGACGACCAAGGCCTTGTCCTGACGGTCGCGGGCCGCCGCGACGGTGTTGTCGAGTGCCGTGCGGGCGTCCCTGGTCTGCTGCAGGGCCGCCGCTGCCCGCGCCACGGCCGGGGCCGATTCGGCGTGGCGCAACGCCCGTTCGTCGAGCCGGTGGGCGATCGAGCTGGACAGCAGAACGAGCGCCGCGAGTTCACCGACCACGACGCCGACCGCCGCCGCCACCGCGACGCGTCCAATGACACCAGCGCGACTCCGGCCGGGCCCCGGGATGGTGGCGCGGCCGATGGCGCCGACCAGCACACCGAAGACCAAGGTGGCGGGCACCACCGCCGGCAGCGGCCAGGGGGTCGAGCCGGTGACCGCGAGCGTCGCGACCAGCCAGGCCAGCATCGCACCGGACAGCGTGACGGCGCCGGCGACCGCGTGAGCGGACCGTTCGTGACGCTCGCCCAGCTCGCGCCGGTGCCCGCCGCCGAGCCAGATGAGCATCCCCGCCGCCCGGGCCAGGCCCGATGGCTGCTCGATCACTTCCTGGGGCATAAGACTGAAAACACCTCCACCATCAAGCCTCGCAGGCCACCGCCCGACACTTCGAATCGAAGCGCCCCGCCTGTGGCGCGCTTCACAGACCCGCGGAACCGACGCGGATCGCCGGCCGCGCATCGCTCGCATCCGCCGGTCCAACGAGGAGGCACCTGACGCGGAATTCCTGCGACGCGAGCAGATCAGCGACCGTTCTGGCAGGTGACATGAGACGGTATAAGCCTATGACGAATCACGATTATGTCACCTACGAGGAGTTCGGCCGCAGGTTCTTCGAGGTCGCCGTCACTCCCGAGCGTGTCGCCGCGGCGTTCGCCGACATCGCCGGCAGCGAGTTCGCCATGGAGCCGATCGCGCAGGGGCCGGGCGGGATCGCCAAGGTCAGTGCCAACGTCAAGATTCAGGAGCCCCGGGTCACGCGCCGGCTGGGCGACACCATCACCTTCGTCATCCACATCCCACTGTCCATCGATCTGCTGATCGATTTATGGCTCGACAAGCCGCGTTTCGTGGTTTCCGGAGACATTCAGTTGCGGGCGACGGCGCGCGCGGCAGAACCGCTGCTGCTGATCGTCGACGTGGCCAAACCGCGGCCGTCCGACATCACCGTCAATGTCTCGTCGAACTCGATCCGTGGCGAGGTGCTGCGGATCCTGGCGGGCGTGGACGGTGAGATTCGGCGTTTCATCGCCCAGTACGTCGCCGCCGAGATCGACGCGCCCCAGTCGCAGGCGGCGCAAATCATCGACGTGGCCCAGCAGCTGGAGCAGGCCTGGCCCTGACCGGCCGAGCCCACGAATACGCCCGAGGCCGTCGGGGTACCCAGTCAGGGTTGTGCGTCGGTCGCCGGTGGGCGACGGCGCTGCCGATCGCCAGGGGAGGAAGACGTTGGCTCGCGTAGATGTGTCGGTGTCGTCGCAGGTGGAACCGGAAGCGGCGTGGAAGCTGGCGTCCGACCTGGACCGATTCGACGAGTGGATGACGATTTTCGCCGGGTGGCGCGGGCCGGTGCCCGACACCATCGAGAAGGGCACCTGCGTCTCGTCGTGTGTCAAGGTCAAGGGTTTCCGCAACGTGATCCACTGGGAGGTCACCCGCTACGACGAGCCGAAAGCGATTGAGCTGCAGGGCCGCGGCCGCGGCGGTATCCGCCTCACGGTGGCGATGACCGTCACCGACAATCATCCCGGATCAACGTTCCACCTCACCGCCGACCTCGGTGGCGGTCTGCTCAGCGGGCCGGTCGGGGGACTGGTCGCCCGGGTGCTGCGGTCCGACGTGCAGAAATCCGTCAACAACCTGGCTACCCTGCAATAACCGCCCCCGCGGGGTCCGGCGCTAGCGCGCCGGGTGGCTGATCATCCAATGCCGCTCGGCGTCGCGAATTCGCCTGCGGTCCATGGCAAGCCACGACAAACCGGCGCCGAAGGCGAGCATCGCGACGATCGCGGCGGCAACCCCGGCGCCGGCCTGACCCAGAGCGAAGTTGGCCACACATGCGACGAACGCCAACGCGGCCGCCGCGACCACCAGCAGCCCGGGCGTTTGCCGCGACCCACCCGTGTGCGGGTCAGCGGTCCGACCATGGTCGACAGGGTGGTGGCTCATGGCGTCTCCTCTGCTGTCACTTGGAGTTTCGGCCCGATCTCTTGGAGCTACCCAACGGGCTATCGGGACAAACGACTTGGCGGAGGTGACGCGCGATACGCCTAGAGCGTCTGGTGGCGGCCGAAGTACTTGTGGTCTTCGCTGTAGCCGCCATAACCGCTACCGATGTCGTGGTAGTCGGCGACGAACTCGATGCCCTTGATCCACTTCACCAGCTTGAAGCCGTGCTGCAATTCGTTGCGCAGCCGCAGCGGCCTACCGTGCATGTAAGGCAGCTGCTGGTCGTTCATGTTGTAGGCCAGCATCGTCATGTGGTGGTCCATCTGGCCGATGTGATGGGCGTTGTAATAGATGCCGCCCGTGGCGCCCAGACCCATCGAATAAAAGACCGCCCACTTCGCTTCCGGGAGCGGTTTGACGATGTCCATGATCGTCTTCATCTGCACGCCACCCCATTTGGCGACGCCCGACCACGCCTGAATGCAGAAGTGCTGGCTGATCTGCTCGTGATAGGGCAGCGCCATCAAGTCCTCGAGGGAGAACTCCATCGGGTGCTCGACCAGGCCGTAGACCTTGAGACGCCAGTCCTTGAAGTCGTCTCGCTCCAGTTCCTTGTACTCGACGGTCTCGGGCAGGCGCCCGTTACGCCAGTGGTGCGGCGAGATGTCCTTCTCGGTGAAGGCGCCGGGCTTGGGATCCAACTGCTCGAGCATCCGTTGGAAGGGACCCACCAGCGCGTAGCCGACCCGCTGCACCACGCGCGGGTGGCGAATGGTGAAGGGAGTGGCCCAAACCCACGCGATCGCGGTCAGCACCATGGCCGCAGCGAAGATGCCGAAGCCGACCCAGCTGTTGTCGTCGCGCGAAGCGAACATGTGGTTGAGGTTTCGCAGTGCCTCGGTGGTCAGAACCATGGTGACGTGCACCAGGATGAAGAACAGGAAATAGACCAGCACCACGAAATGCAGGGACCGCGCGTGCTGAATGCTCAGCCGCTTGCTGAGCCAGTGGACCCGCTGGGACAGCGCGGGCGACATTCCCAGACCGGTGATCAGCGCGGCCGGGGCGGCGATGAACACGGTGGTGAAGTACGACAGCAGCTGCAGGCCGTTGTAGGCGACCCAGCCGTTATCGGTGGGCCAGTCCAGCGACAGGTACTGAATGGCCACCGACGCCGCGTTGGGGAAGACGTCCCAGCTGGTCGGCACGATGTGGCGCCACTGTCCGGTGGCGAACAGCAGCACGTAGAAGACGGCCCCGTTGACCAGCCACAGGACGTCGACGCCCAGATGCCACCAGCGGGCCAGGCCGATGGAGTGCCGGAACCCGGGCAGCCCCAATTGCGGTGGCAACGCGACGGTGTCGGCGTTGGCGGTCCACAGCTCGTCGTCCGGAACGGGCGGACCCACCCGCAGCCACTCGTCCTTGCCAGGGGTGGCGTTGCGGCTGAAGTAGAGCCGGGGATGATCGCAGAGGATCTGGATCCCCGTCCTGATGATGAACATCATCATGAAGAGGTTGAAGAAGTGCGTCCAGCCGATCCAGGCGGGCAGTCCCGGGGGGATGCCGGCGCTGTCCGAGCCGGGGTAGCGGTGGATGAACGACTGCACCGCCGGCATGTTGTGCAAGCCTTTGCCGACCGCGATCCCGGCGATCAGCACGGCAAAGCCGATGGGGATCAACCAGAGCAGGTTGAACCATCGGTCGCGGCCGATGCGCAGTTTGGGGGCGGTGGCCCGCCTGGTGAGATCGAAGCCGCCACCGTAATGCTCCACATCGATGACGTCTTCGGCGGTGTGTATCTCGTTGCGGTAGTCCGGGATGGACGTCAGCGGCGTGCCCACTGCCAGGGTCGATACCGAGCCGCCCTGCGCTGCCCGCCCTCCACCGGTCCCCGCGGAATCAACGGTGTTGGTCACGCGGCCGAAATTACACGAACGCACCTGGATTAATTGGAGTCAATCGGGAACGAAGGCTCTGGTCGCGGCCCGGATCAGGGCGGCGGAACTCCGATGCACGCGTCGAGCGCGCAAAATCCGGCCGGGCCTCGACGGCGTTAGCCGCACCTACCCACGAAACTGGCGATTTTGAGCCGCAGATACGAACCGATGAGTTTTGCTGTGAGTGTGCGCATAATGTGCTGCCAACACGCTAAGCGGGGTCGCGCGGCAGCAGCCGGCGCACCGGTCGGGTCTCGATGGCGTTGACCGTCAACGCCCGGCGGGCGATCCGCCAACCCGCCTGCGTCAACGCGTATTCGTCGTCATAGCGCAGGTGCCATGCCACGTCCACCAGCTCGTCGTCGCGCTGGTTCCAGTGGTGCGCGACGCACGCGATGCGCCCGCGGGCGGTGCCGGGTGTCCCGGCCGCGTCGTACACCTCACCGACGATCGCGTGCTCGGTGCGCACGACCGTGGCGACGGCCGCGACCGCCGTGCCGATGGCGTCCCGGCCGCGATGCGTTTGCCTCGGCCGCAGATCGGCGGGCGGTGCCGGCACCAGCAGCTCGGCGTCGACAGTGAAAAGCTCTGCCACGGCGGCGAATTCGCGGTCGTCAACGTGCGCCGCGTACCGGTGCACCAGATCGCTCAGGGCAGCCCGGTGATCGGCGGAAAGCGTCATGAGCTCAATGACAACCGTTGCGCGCAGGCCGACAACAGATCCTTGGCCTGCTCGATGTCGGTGGTCGGCGGCATGGCCAGCACCAGCCGGTCGGCCCCCTGGTCGGCGAGGGCGGCCGCGCGCTCGGCATCGACCTTGGTGACCAAATGGCCCAGCGACACTTCGAGTGCCGCCGGGTCGCGGCCCGCCGACGACGCCTCGTCGCGCATCAGCGCAAGCAACGACGCGAGTTGCGGACCGGTCACCCCGAGTGGCTGGAAGCCGTCGCCGAGGCGTCCGGCGCGGCGCGCGGCCGCTCGGCTGTGCCCACCGATGTGAATCGGGAGACGTTCGGCCGCAACGGGTTTCGGGTAGCTCATGACGTTCTCGAAGTTGAAGAACTCGCCCGCGAAAGACGCCCCCTCGGGCCGCTGCGCCCACAACGCGCGCAGGACGGCCAGCTGCTCGTCGGCCCGCCGGCCCCGGCTGTCGAACTCCACGCCGCAGGCGGCCAGCTCTTCGGAGAGCCAGCCCACCCCGACGCACAGGTGCAGCCGGCCGCCCGACAGGGCGTCGACGGTGGCGGCCCGCTTGGCCAGCACCACCGGGTGGTGATTGGGCAACACCAACACGCCGGTGGCCAGCCCCAGGCTGCTGGTGTGGCCGGCCAGAAAGGCAAGCAGGTCAAGGGGATCCGGGATGGGGCAGTCTGCCGCCAGGCCGACGCGTCCCGAACTGTCGTAGGGATAGACGCTGTCGTAGCGGGTGAGCAGGACGGTGTGCTCGACAACGACGATCGATTCGAACCCGCAGGCCTCCAGATGGCGCGCGAAGGCCACCATCCAGTCGGGGTCCGCAGTGACACCGTCGGCGACCGGGGCCACCACCGAGACCTTCATGGTTTTCGAAGCTAACGAAGGCATCCCGCCGGTCGACTAGCGGGTCGCGCTTTCGGCCACGGCGGGCGTTATCGCGGCGCGCACGGCTTCGGCGAGCGTGGCGGCCCGGCGGTCGGTGAACACGTCCTCGAGCATCACCGCGCGCCCGTCGGGCCCCGTCAGCGGCACCCGCCAGTTGGGGTATTCGTCGGTGGTGCCGGGCTGATTCTGGGTCCGGCGGTCACCGACGGCGTCCGTCAGCGCCACGCCCAGCAGCCGCGACGGCGTCCTGCCCAGATAGCGGTACAGCGCCACGACGACGCGCTCCGGGTCGTCGTCGCCGTCCTCGAGCAACCCGACCCGGCGCAGCTCGGCCAGCCACGCCGCCAGCTCCGTCCGGTCGGCCTCCAGCTCCTCGTCGACGGGGCGGGTCAGCAGCCCCAACGAATCACGCAGCCGCACATGGTCGCCCGCCAGATAGCCGGCGGTCGGTGGCAGATCGTGCGTGGTGACCGAGGACAGGCAGTACTCGCGCCAGCGCTCGGCCGGCAGCGGGCCACCGGTCCCGTCGCGGTCCAACTCGAACCAGAGGATCGAGGTGCCCAGCAAGCCCCGCAACAAGAGGTAGTCGCGCACCCACGGCTCGACCGTGCCGAGATCCTCACCGACGACGACCGCGCCCGCGCGGTGCGCCTCCAGGGCGACGATGCCGATCATCGCTTCGTGGTCGTACCGCACGTAGGTGCCTTCGGTGGGCGAGGCGCCCTGCGGGACCCACCAGAGCCGGAACAACCCGATGATGTGGTCTATGCGCACCCCGCCGGCGTGCCGCAGCACCGCACGGATCAGCGCGCGAAAGGGCCGATACTCGTGCTCATCCAACCGATCCGGTCGCCACGGCGGCTGCGACCAGTCCTGGCCGAGCTGGTTGAACTCGTCCGGCGGCGCGCCCGCGGTCACGCCCAGCGCCAACACATCCTGCAGCGCCCAGGCGTCGGCACCATTGGGGTGCACCCCGACGGCCAGGTCGTGCATGATGCCCAACGACATGCCGGCCCGGATCGCCTGTGACTGCGCCGCGGCCAGCTGCTCGTCGAGCTGCCACTGCAACCACCGATGGAAATCGATTGTGTCGGAATGCTTTTGGACGAAGGCCGTCACCCCTGACGCGTCCGGGTGCTGCAACGCCTCGGGCCAGGAATGCCAGTCGTCGCCGTGCTTCTCGGCCAGCGCGCACCAGGTGGCGAAGTCGTCCAGCGCGCGGCCCTCCCGGTCGCGGTATGCCGCATAGGACAACTCGCGACCCGCCGACCGCGGTTCTTGGTGCAGTAGCCGCAGCGCTGCCCGCTTGGCCGCCCACGACGCGTCGCGGTCGATGGCGTCGACGTCGCCGGCGCGCTGCTGGACCTCGGAGCGCAGCCGCCGGACCCGGCTGCGCTTGGTCAGGCCGGCGAACTCGGGAATCGCCTCGACATGAAGATAAATCGGATTGACGAAGCGTCGCGATGTCGGCAAATACGGCGACGGCTCCATCGGCTTGGTCGGGGCCGCGGCGTGCAGCGGATTGACCAGCAGGTAGTCGGCGCCATGCCGGGAGGCCGACCACACCGCGAGGTCGGTCAGATCGGTCAGGTCGCCGACGCCCCACGACTGCCGCGACCGCACGCTGTACAGCTGCGCGGCCAGGCCCCACGCGCGCCGGGCGCCGAGCCGCTCGGGCAACCCCAGCCAATCCGGCGTCACGATCAGCGCGGTGCTGGTCTCGGCGTCACCGGAACGCAGATGCACCCGGTGATAGCCCAGCGGCAGGTCGGCGGGCAGCAGGAAGCTGGCCTCACCCACCCAGCGACCGTCCAGGTCGAACGGCGGGGTGAAGTTGTCGACCTGTGCCACACCGCCGCGCACCGTGCCGTCTTCGAGCTGCAACCACACCTCGGCGGGATCCCCATGGGTGACATGCGCCCAGAACCGGATCTGCTCGCCGGTACGCCCCACGATGGTCGGCGGCAGTTGGCGCGCCCAGTGCGACCGCAGCTTCGCGGTCAGCGCGACGTTGCGCTCCTGCTCGTCGTCGGCCGCCACGCCGAGGGCACCCAGCACCGCCTTCAACGTCGCCTCGGCCACCCGCACCCGTCGGCCCGACCAGTCCTCGTACTCGGTCGCGACGCCATATCTGCGGGCGAGTTCGATCAGCGACGGAGCGAGTTCAGTCATGACGTCATCTTGCTGCCCGGATTCGGCGGGCGGCGACTCGGACCCGGGGCGAGTTGGCGCATTCTTTGCTGGGCGGTCGCCCGCCATTCATTTGAGGCCACTGCCGACAATGGCTTCGCGCGCTCGACAGGACGAGCGGGCCCGCGGCGATTACGATGCCTTGAGGAGATCACCAGGCTCCGCTCGGCTCATCCATGGGGGAACGAAACTGCCAGTTCAGTGGCGCGCGTCGGGACCGCCTCTCCTGGCGGCCCGCAGCGGTGGACGGGGCCGGATTCGGGTGCATAAACAGATGTAGAAATGAATGCGCTCCGGCGCCGCGTGGCGAGGTCCGCGCAGGTGCCTTAACGTTGTCATGTAATTCGCGCTGGATGGGTCAAAGGACGATATCCAGGCGCTTCAGCAGACCGGATGGTGAATAAGTGGCGGAAGAGAGTCGCGGGCAACGCGGGTCGGGGTACGGCCTGGGGTTGTCGACCCGGACCCAGGTGACCGGCTACCAGTTCCTTGCGCGCCGCACCGCGATGGCGCTGACCCGGTGGCGCGTCCGCATGGAGGTCGAGCCGGGACGGCGGCAGAACCTGGCCGTGGTGGCATCGATCTCCGCCGCGCTCGTCATCTGCCTGGGCGCGCTGCTCTACTCCTTCATCAGCCCGGCCGGACAGATCAACGAGTCACCGATCATCGCCGACCGCGACTCCGGAGCGCTGTACGTCCGCGTCGGCGAGAAGTTATACCCCGCGCTGAACCTGGCCTCGGCGCGCCTGATCACCGGTCGGCCGGACAACCCGCACCTGGTCAAATCCAACCAGATCGCCAGCCTGCCGCGCGGCCCGATGGTGGGCATCCCGGGCGCGCCGTCGAGCTTCCACCCGACCAGCCCGGCCGCGTCGTCGTGGTTGGTCTGCGACACCGTGGCGAACTCGACCGGTGCCGGCGCCCCGTCCGGTGTGACGGTGACCGTCATCGACGGCAACCCGGATCTGAGCAACCACCGGCGGGTGCTGACCGGCTCGGACGCGGTGGTGCTGAACTACAGCGGGGACGCGTGGGTGATCCGGGACGGGCGCCGCTCCCGCATCGACGGGTCCAACCGGTCGGTGCTGCTGCCGCTGGGACTGACCCCCGAACAGGTCAGCATGGCCAAGCCGATGAGCCGCGCCCTCTACGACGCGCTGCCGGTCGGGCCGGAACTGACCGTGCCGCAGATTCAGAACGCGGGCGCGGGGGCGTCGTTCCCGAACGCGCCCGGCCCGATCGGCACGGTGATCGTCACCCCGCAAATCAGTGGGCCGCAGCAGTATTCGTTGGTGTTGGCCGACGGGGTGCAGACCCTGCCGCCGCTGGTGGCCCAGATCCTGCAGAACGCCGGGCCGGGCAACACCAAACCGGTGACCGTGGAGCCGTCCGCGCTGGCGAAGATGCCGGTGGTCAACAAGCTCGACCTGTCGTCGTACCCGGACGCGCCGCTGAACGTGATGGACATCCGGGAGAACCCGGCGACCTGCTGGTGGTGGCAGAAGACGTCCGGTGAGAACCGGGCCCGCGTGCAGGTCATCTCCGGCGCGACCATTCCGGTCGAGCAGAAGGACGTCAACCGGGTGGTGTCGCTGGTCAAGGCGGACACCACCGGGCGCGAAGCCGACCAGGTCTTCTTCGGGCCCGACTACGCGAACTTCGTGGCCGTCACCGGAAACGACCCGGGAGCCAAGACCACCGAATCGCTGTGGTGGCTCACGGACGCGGGCGCCCGCTTCGGGGTCGACGACACCCGCGAGGTGCGAGAAGCGTTGGGCCTCAAGACGAAACCGGGCCTGGCGCCGTGGGTGGCGCTGCGGCTGCTCCCGCAAGGGCCGACGTTGTCGCGGGCGGATGCGCTGGTGGAGCACGACACGCTACCGATGGATATGTCCCCAGGAGAGTTGGCGGTACCGAAGTGAAACGTGGATTTGCGCGGCCGACGCCGGAGAAGCCTCCGGTAATCAAGCCGGAGAACATCGTCCTCCCGACGCCGCTGAGCATCCC
The DNA here is from genome assembly GCF_001673615.1 of Mycobacterium sp. 1245499.0. Classification (NCBI taxonomy): domain Bacteria; kingdom Bacillati; phylum Actinomycetota; class Actinomycetes; order Mycobacteriales; family Mycobacteriaceae; genus Mycobacterium; species Mycobacterium sp. 1245499.0. The sequence continues at coordinate 10,521 of NZ_LZMG01000076.1, read as the reverse complement.
GCCGCCGGAGGGCAAGCCATGGTGGATCGTGGTGGTCGGCGTCGTGGTGGTCGGTCTGCTGATCGGCATGGTCGCCATGACCTTCGCCAGCGGCTCGCACGTGTTCGGCGGCGCCGGCTCGATCTTCCCGATCTTCATGATCGGTGGCGTCGCGATGATGATGTTCGGCGGCCGGTTCGGCGGCCAGCAGCAGATGAGCCGCCCCAAGCTGGACTCGATGCGCGCCCAGTTCATGCTGATGCTGGACATGCTGCGCGAGACCGCCCACGAGTCGGCCGACAGCATGGACGCCAACTACCGGTGGTTCCACCCGGCGCCCACCACGCTGGCCGCCGCCGTCGGGTCGTCGCGGATGTGGGAACGCAAGCCCGACGGCAAGGACCTGAACTTCGGCGTGGTCCGCGTCGGCGTCGGCATGACCCGCCCCGAGGTGACCTGGGGTGAGCCCCAGAACATGCCCACCGACATCGAGCTGGAGCCGGTGACCGGCAAGGCGCTGCAGGAATTCGGTCGCTATCAAAGCGTCGTCTACAACCTGCCCAAGATGATCTCGGTGCTCGTCGAGCCCTGGTACTCGCTGGTCGGCGACCGCGAGCAGGTGGCGGGGCTGATGCGGGCGATCATCTGCCAGCTGGCCTTCTCGCACGGGCCCGACCACATGCGGATGATCGTGGTCAGTTCCAACGTGGACGAATGGGACTGGGTGAAATGGCTGCCGCACTTCGGTGACCCGCGCCGCCAGGATGCCGCGGGCAACGCCCGGATGGTGTACAGCTCGGTGCGCGAGTTCGCCGCCGAGCAGGCCGAATTGTTCGCCGGCCGTGGTTCTTTCACGCCCCGGCACGCCAGCTCGTCTGCCCAGACCCCGACGCCGCACACCGTGATCATCGCCGATGCCGTTGACCCGCAATGGGAGTACGTGATCAGCGGCGAAGGCGTCGACGGGGTGACGTTCTTCGACCTCACCGGCTCGGCGATGTGGAGTGCGGTCCCGGAGCGCACCCTGCGCTTCGACGAGAAGGGTGTGATCGAGACCCTGCCCCGCGACCGCGACACCTGGATGGTGATCGACGAGAAGCCCTGGTTCTTCGCGCTCACCGACCACATCAGCACCGCCGAGGCCGAGGAGTTCGCGCAAAAGCTGGCGCGCTGGCGGCTCGCCGAGGCGTACGAGGAGATCGGCCAGCGGGTGGCGCACATCGGCGCCCGAGACATCCTGTCCTACTACGGAATCGACGATCCCGGCCGCATCGACTTCGAGGCGCTGTGGGGCAGCCGCAACGACACGATGGGCCGGTCGCGGTTGCGGGCGCCGTTCGGTGTTCGCTCCGACAACGGCGAGCTGCTGTTCCTGGACATGAAATCGCTGGACGAAGGTGGCGACGGCCCCCACGGTGTCATGTCCGGTACGACCGGTTCGGGTAAATCCACCCTGGTGCGTACCGTGATCGAGTCGCTGATGCTCAGCCACCCGCCGGAGGAGCTGCAGTTCGTGCTGGCCGACCTCAAGGGTGGGTCGGCGGTCAAGCCGTTCGCCGGCGTGCCGCACGTGTCCCGGATCATCACCGACCTGGAAGAAGACCAGGCGCTGATGGAGCGCTTCCTGGACGCACTGTGGGGTGAGATCGCCCGCCGCAAGGCGATCTGCGACAGCGCCGGCGTCGACGACGCCAAGGAATACAACTCGGTGCGCAGCCGGATGCGGGCGCGTGGCCAGGACATGGCCCCGCTGCCGATGCTCGTGGTCGTCATCGACGAGTTCTACGAATGGTTCCGCATCATGCCGACGGCGGTCGACGTCCTCGACTCGATCGGCCGGCAGGGCCGCGCGTACTGGATCCACCTGATGATGGCGTCGCAGACCATCGAGAGCCGTGCCGAAAAGCTCATGGAGAACATGGGTTACCGGTTGGTGCTGAAGGCGCGTACCGCCGGTGCGGCGCAGGCCGCCGGCGTGCCGAACGCGGTCAACCTGCCCGCCCAGGCCGGTCTGGGCTACTTCCGCCGCAGCCTGGAGGACATCACCCGGTTCCAGGCCGAATTCCTGTGGCGGGACTACTTCCCGCGCGGGCTGACCGACGACGGAGAAGAGGCGCCGGCGCTGGTGCACAGCATCGATTACGTCCGTCCGCAGCTGTTCACCAACTCGTTCACCCCGCTGGAAGTCAGCGTCGGGGGACCCGAGGTCATCGCGCCCGCCATCCCCGCCGACGGCTTGCCGGTCGAGGTCGAGGGCGGCGATGACGACGACGCCGAAGGGATCAGGACGCCCAAGGTCGGTACCGTCATCATCGACCAGCTGCGCAAGATCGACTTCCAGCCCTACCGGCTGTGGCAGCCGCCGCTGAACCAGCCCGTCGCCATCGACGAACTGGTGAACCGGTTCCTCGGCCGCCCTTGGCAGCAGGACTACGGCACCGCTCAGGACCTGGTGTTCCCGATCGGGATCATCGACCGCCCCTTCAAGCACGACCAGCCGCCGTGGACGGTCGACACGTCGGGCCCCGGCGCCAACGTGCTGATCCTGGGCGCCGGTGGTTCGGGCAAGACGACGGCGTTGCAGACGCTGATCTGCTCGGCGGCGCTGACCCACACGCCCGAGCAGATCCAGTTCTACTGCCTGGCCTACAGCAGCACCGCGCTGACGACGGTCGCCCGCCTGCCGCACGTCGGTGAGGTGGCCGGCCCGACCGACCCGTACGGCGTTCGCCGCACGGTGGCCGAACTGCTGGCCCTGGTGCGGGAGCGCAAGCGCAGCTTCCTCGAGTACGGGATCGCCTCGATGGAGGTGTTCCGGCGGCGCAAGTTCGGCAACGAGCCCGGCCCGGTCCCCAACGACGGGTTCGGCGACGTCTACCTGGTGGTCGACAACTACCGGGCGCTGGCCGAGGAAAACGAGGTGCTGATCGAGCAGGTCAACGTGATCATCAACCAGGGCCCCTCGTTCGGGGTGCACGTGGTGGTCACCGCCGACCGCGAATCGGAGCTGCGGCCGCCGGTGCGCAGCGGTTTCGGGTCCCGGGTCGAGCTGCGGCTGGCCGCCGTGGAAGACGCCAAGCTGGTGCGTTCGCGGTTCGCCAAGGACGTTCCGGTCAAGCCCGGTCGCGGCATGGTCGCGGTCAACTACGTGCGCCTCGACGCCGACCCGCAGTCCGGTCTGCACACCCTGGTGGCGCGGCCGGCGCTGGCCAGCACGCCGGACAACCGGTTCGAGTCCGACAGCATCGTCGAAGCCGTCAGCCGGATCGCCAGCGGCCAGGCGCCGCCGGTGCGCCGACTGCCGGCCACCTTCGGCGTGGAACAGCTTCGGGAGCTGGCCGCACACGACACCCGTCAGGGCGTCGGTGCGGGCGGAATCGCTTGGGCCATCTCGGAATTGGACCTGTCGCCGGTGTATCTCAACTTCGCCGAGAACGCGCACCTGATGGTGACCGGCCGGCGCGAGTGTGGGCGCACCACGACGCTGGCCACCATCATGTCCGAGATCGGGCGGCTGTACGCGCCGGGAGCGACCAGCGCCCCGCCGCCGCCGGCGGGCCAGCCCTCGGCCCAGGTGTGGCTGGTCGACCCGCGCCGTCAGCTGCTGACCACGCTCGGCGCCGACTACGTGGAGAAATTCGCCTACAACCTCGATGGCGTGCAGGCGATGATGGGTGAACTGGCCGCGGTCCTGGCCGGCCGCGAGCCGCCACCCGGGTTGTCGGCCGAAGAGTTGCTGTCGCGCAACTGGTGGAGCGGACCGGAGATCTTCTTGATCGTCGACGACATCCAGCAGCTGCCCGCGGGCTTCGATTCGCCGCTGCACAAGGCCGCCCCCTGGGTGACCCGGGCCGCCGACGTCGGCCTGCACGTGATCGTCACGCGCACGTTCGGTGGTTGGTCGTCGGCCGGCAGCGACCCGATGTTGCGGGCCCTGGCCCAGGCCAACGCCCCGCTGCTGGTGATGGACGCCGACCCGGACGAGGGATTCATCCGCGGCAAGATGAAGGGTGGCCCGCTGCCCCGTGGTCGAGGCCTGCTGATGGCCGAGGACACCGGTGTGTTCGTCCAGGTCGCCGCGACCGAGCTGCGCAAGTAGGGCCCGAGTAGGTACCGGCCGCTGCGCCGGGGCTGACCGGTCACACCGGGAGTCAGCCCCAGCGCAGCGGCAATTCCTTGAGCGCGAAGCTCTTCGACGGGTAATTGATGACGGGGGAGTAGCCCTCGGGCAGCTCGAAATCCGGAATCTGGGTGAGCCATTCCGCGACGATCACCGTCAGCTCGATGCGCGCCAGGTGAGAGCCCAGGCAGCGATGCGGTCCGCCGCCAAAGCCCCAGTGGCGGTGGACTTTTCCGTCCATGTTGAGCTCGTTGGTGGACATCGCGTCGCTGTCGTCGCGATTGACCGCGGCCATACACAGCCGCACCGACGTGCCCGGCGGCAGCGTCATGCCGCCGACCTCGACGAACTCGGTGGTGACCCGCGGTGCCACCGGCGCCGACGGCTCGAGGCGGACGATCTCCTCGATGAAGACCCGGATCTGCTTGGGGTTGTCGCGCAGCTCCTTGCGCAGCTGCGGTCTGCGGGCCAATTCGAACAGCGAGAACCCGATCGCCGCGGTCACGGTGTCCAGACCGGCCAGGATCAGCAGATGGGTCATGCCGAGCAGTTCGAGGTCGGTGAAGTTGCCCTTGCCGGTGATCACCTGCGACAACATGTCCGACTGCGGGTTTTGCCGGCGCTGCGCGATGACGTCGGCCAGGTACGCCAGCAACTGCTCGGATTTCTCTATGTCGCTCTGGGTGACGAAGGGCTTGTCGCTGACGACGGCGTCCTTCCAATCGATGAGCCGGTCACGATCCTCGACCGGCAGACCGTAGAGGTCCAGGAACACCTGAAACGGGTAGAGGTTGGCGAAGTCTGCCATCGCCTCGCACTCGCCCCGCCCGGCCAGCGCCGCGATCATCTCGCTGGCGTGGCGCTGCAGCACCGGGCGTGACTTGCCCAACGCGTGCGGGCTGAAGTACGGCTGCAGGATCTGGCGGTAGCGGGTGTGTTGCGGCGGATCGTAAGCCAGCGGCAGCACCGGCAAGGGGTGGCCGGGCGGCTGCAGGATCGTCGACGAAAACACCTTGGTGTTGCGCAGGGCGGCCAGCACATCCTCGCGGCGGGTGATGTAGTAGTGGCCGTTCATGAACACGACGGGTCCGGCGTCGCGCAGCGTCTTCCAACCCAGACCGCGGTCCTCGGTCATCGGCAACGTGGCGAAATCAAGCCGGGGCAGGTAGAACGACCCTTGCTGGCCCTCGCTCATGCGCTTCGATCTCCGGTTGTCTGTCTTGGATGAAATAGCTCCGACGCGAGTGCGTCAATGTCGGAATTCGTCGATACCAACACCTGGCGGCACATCAATATTGCATCGGTTCGTCAATATTGCATGCGGGGCAACGGAACACGGATCCGCCCGCCCGGGCTGAACCGGGTTTGGGCGCGAAAGCGATCGGCGATCACCTCCGACACTGTACCGACCGACTAATCTGGGGACCGCACCGTGAAGTGCGAGCTCGCCTGCTTGCGAAGACGTTTACGGCCGCGCCGTGCCGGCTAGGGAGGAAGCCTCGTGAGGGTTCGTCTGGACCAGTCGAAATGTGTTGGCCACGCCCAGTGCTACGCCGTCGACCCAGACCTGTTCCCGATCGACGAGTCCGGCTATTCGATCCTCAAGGAGCACGAAGTCAGGCCCGAGGACGAGCAATCGACACGCGACGGCGTCGCATCGTGCCCCGAGATGGCGCTGATCCTCGAAGAGGACTGACGCCTCGACCGCCCGAGAAGACCGGGCGGTGCCGCCGTGGGCGTTAAGCAAACGGCGAGTGAACAATCCATTGCCGTGTATGAACTCCCGCCGACCGGGAATGAACAGTGGCTGGCCATTGATGAACAGGTGCCTTTGCGGGTCGGTGTTTGCTTCATAACGAACTAATCTCAGTGCCGGGCGGCAGTTCGGGCACACGCGAGCTGTCGCTCGGTTGCTGATAGCGGGAGATTAGCCGAGGCAGAAGGTGCATGTCTTTCCTGACCAGACATCCGAGAAGCGCGGTGGCAGACCAGCTTTGCGGACGCGGTCCACTGGTCAGCATGCGCCGGCCCGCCCGGCTGATGGGGTTGCGGGGCGAAGGGGCTCCGTTGGTGACTCCCGTGGGTGCAGCGGCCAACCGGTGGCGTCGTCTACAGAGCCGTGACCACGGCCACCACTGATTCCTACGTGACAGCCGAGATCGCCTGCGGTCCCGGCCGACTGAGGAGGACACGGTGTTTGACTTCGCGGCGTTACCGCCCGAAATCAATTCCGGTCGCATGTATGCGGGTCCGGGGTCGGGGCCGATGATGGCCGCCGCCGCTGCCTGGGACGAGATTGCGGCGGAATTGGGTGTAGCGGCCAGCGGCTACAACTCGGTGGTTACCGAGCTCACCAGCGGGCCATGGGTGGGACCGGCGTCGATGTCGATGGTCGCGGCGATCACCCCGTTCGTGAGCTGGCTCACCGCCATGGCCGCGCAGGCCGAGGAGACGGCGGGGCAGGGCCGGGCCGCCGCGGCGGCCTTCGAGGCGGCGTTCGCGATGACGGTGCCGCCGCCGGTGATCGCCGCCAACCGGGTGCTGCTGGCGACCCTGGTCGCGACGAACTTCTTCGGGCAGAACACCCCGGCGATCGCGGCCACCGAGGCGCAGTACATGGAGATGTGGGCGCAAGACGCCGGGGCCATGATGGCTTATGCCGCTGCGTCGGCGACCGCGTCGGTGCTGACCCCGTTCGCGACGCCGCCCAACACCACCACGCCCGAGGCCGACTCCAACCAGGCCGCCGCGGTCGCCAAGGCGGTTGCGGAGCCGGCGGGCAACACCGCGCAGACGACCTCCCAGCTGGCTTCCCCACAAGCGTTGTCCGCCAGCACAACTCAAGCGGCGACCCAAACGAGCGCGGCCACCTCGAATCCGGGACTGCTGTCGAGCACCCTTCAGGACCTCTTGAATTCGGGGCTACCCACCCCGGACAACAACTACCTGGGGCTGAATCCCACGCTCTACACCGTGCTGCTCAAGCAGAACACCGGTCTTGCCTACTTCTCGAACGGCATCGTGGCCTTCTGGTCGCAGCTCGCCCAGCAGTTGGTCTCCGGTCCCGGTGGTAGCACGGCCGGTGCCGGTGGTGCCTGGTATCCCACGCCGCAGTTCGCGAGCCTGGGGCTGGGCAACCTGGGCGGGGTGGGCCACGTGAGCGCGATCTCCGCCGGGACGGGGCAGGCCGCGCGGGTCGGGATGCTCTCGGTTCCCCAGCACTGGGCGACGCTGACCTCGTCGGTGACCCCGGCGGCGATGTCCGAGGAGGTCACTCCCATCGAGGCCGCGGTGGCGAACGGTGGAGCGAATTCACCGGCCAACGGCCTGCTGCGCGGCATGCCGGTCGGGTCGGTCGGGCGGCGCGGCGCGGCGGCCGGGTACGTCAACAAATACGGGTTCCGCTACAGCGTGCTGACCCGGCCACCCTCGGCCGGATAACCACCAGCCCAGATGAGTCCCACGGAAGGGGAAGGAAGCTAGATGTCTTTCGTGACCACGCAGCCCGAGGCGTTGGCAGCCGCAGCGGGCAACCTGCAAACCATCGGCTCAACGCTGAGCGCCCAGAACGCCGCCGCCGCGGCCCCGACGACGGGGGTGGTGCCGGCCGCTGCCGACGAGGTGTCGGCACTGACGGCGGCGCAGTTCGCGGCGCACGCCCAGATGTACCAGGCCGTCAGCGCGCAAGCGGCGGCGATCCACGAAATGTTCGTCAACACCCTGAGCACCAGCTCCGGGTCCTACGCGGTGACTGAGGCGGCCAACGCGGCCGCGACTGGTTAAGGAGTCGATGATGTTGGATTTCGGAGCACTTCCGCCGGAGATCAATTCGGCGCGGATCTATGCCGGTCCGGGTTCGGAGTCGTTTACCACCGCGGCGTCGGCGTGGAATGCGATTGCCGCGGAGTTGCAGGCGGCCGCGTTGAGTTACCAGAACGTGGTGACTCAGCTGTCGAGCGAGGAGTGGACGGGGACCGCCTCGGCGGCGATGGTGCAGGCGGCGACTCCGTATGCGGAGTGGTTGAGCATCACCGCGGCCCAGGCCGAGGAGGCGGCCACGCAGGCCAATGCCGCCGCGGCGGCGTTTGAGACGGCGTTCTCCTCGGTGGTGCCCCCGCCCGTGATCGCGAGCAACCGCGCCCTGGTTCAGCAGTTGATCCAGACCAACGTGCTGGGGCAGAACACGGGCACGATCGCGCAGCTGGAGGCGCAGTACGGCGAGTACTGGGCGCAGGACGCGGCCGCGATGTACAGCTATGCGGGCCAGTCGGCCTCGGCGACGAAGGTGGCGCAGTTCCAGAAGGCGCCGGAGGTCACCAACCCGTCGGGTCAGGCCACCCAGGGCGCGGCGGTCACCAACGCCACGGCCAACTCCACGGCGACCAACACCACCAAGGCCCTGCAGTCCCTGGCGCAGCCCGCGGCGCAGACGACGACCAACGCCACGACCCAGGCCGCGACGCAGGCGACCACGGATCCGCTGTCGGAGCTGTGGTTCCTGCTGACCGGGCAGACCAGCCTGCCGACCAGCCTGGGCTCGGCCGTGAACGGCTACAGCCCCTTCGCCAGCCTCTTCTACAACACCGAGGGTCTGCCGTACTTCAGTACTGGTATGGCCAACACCTTTACGCAGATCGCCAAGTCGGTCGGTGCGATCGGTGGGGCGGCTCCGGCGGCGGCCAAGGCGTTGCCTGGGCTTGGTGGTCTGGGTGGGATGTTGGGTGGCGGTGCTGCGGCGGCTCACCCGGTGGCGGCGTTGGGCAGCGCGGCCTCGGTGGGTGGCAAGTTGTCGGTGCCGGTGGCCTGGTCGGGGGCGCCGGCGGCGCCGGCGCTGGGGCATGCGATTCCGGTCAGCAGCATCAGTGCGGCTCCCGAGGCCGCCGGCGGGCCGGGCAATCTGCTCGGTGGCATGCCGCTGGCGGGCGCCGGTGCCGGCGGGCACGGGGTGGCGGGTCCCAAGTACGGATTCCGGCCCACCGTCATGGCCCGGCCACCCTTCGCGGGATAGCTTCGGCCCCAGCAACTCTGGCGCAAAACAGGACGCGCCCTGTCGCCAAGCACCGGCGGCAGGGCGCGTTTCCGCGTGTCCGGACGTCGCATCCGGGCACGCCCCAGCGAATCTCCAGCGGGCTTTATCTGCGGCCGGATTTTTATCCCGCGCTGGGCTTTTCGCGTAGGCGCGGCCCCGCCGCCACCGCCCGCGGACTCACCCGCAGGCGCCGCTGAGGGCACCTCCTGACGGGGTGTTCCCGCAGGTAACCACGGTGCCGGCGCGACGCGTCCCGGGGGCGCCCCGATGGCACCGCCACGGGGGAGCGCGCCGCCGGCGCCTGGCCGGCCGCAGCTGCGGCGGCATCGCGGGAGCGGCGCGGGGCGGCGCGGCCATTTAGCCTTCCGAGCAAGCAAATTCTGATGGTCATCGCCAAGAGATCACCTGCGAGGGGATACATGTCGTTCGAGCCCGGTGCTTCGTAACCATGGACTTCGGGGCATTTCCGCCGGAGATCAACTCCGGTCGCATGTACGCGGGTCCGGGGTCGGGTCCGCTCATGGCCGCGGCCGCCGCCTGGGATGGGCTGGGCGCCGAGTTGGGCAGTGCCGCGAGCGGGTACACGTCGGTGATTTCGGAACTGACCCAGGCGCCGTGGGTGGGGCCGGCCTCGGCGTCCATGTTGTCGGCGGTGACGCCGTACGTGAGCTGGTTGAGCGTCCTGGCCGGGCAGGCCGAGGAGACGGCGGGCCAGGCCCGGGCGGCGGCCGCCGCGTTTGAGGCAGCGTTCGCGATGACGGTGCCGCCGCCGGTGATCGCCGCCAACCGGGTGCTGTTGGCGACCCTGGTCGCGACGAACTTCTTCGGGCAGAACACCCCGGCGATCGCGGCCACCGAGGCGCAGTACATGGAGATGTGGGCCCAGGACGCCGCCGCGATGTACGGCTACGCCGCTTCGTCGTTGGCGGCCTCGCAGCTGACCCCGCTGACGTCGCCGCCCAACACCACCACGCCCGAGGCCGACTCCAACCAGGCCGCCGCGGTCGCCCAGGCCGTCGCCGAGCCGGCGGGCAAAACCGCCCAGACGACCTCGCAGCTGGCGACGCCGCAAGCCTTGACGGCCACCACGCAGGCGGTGACGCAGGCCTCGACGACGACGGCGTCGCAGCCGGGACCGTTCACCTGGCTGCAGAATCTGATAGACGGCTTCCTGCAGTCCGGGCTGCCCACGCCGACCAACAACTACGCGGGCCTGAACACCGGCATGTACGGCACCTTGCTGAAGCAGACCACGGGCCTCGCCTATTTCTCGAACGGCATCACCAGCTTCTGGTCGTCGATCGCCCAGCAGCTGATCTCCGGTCCCGGTGGTAGCACGGCCGGTGCCGGTGGTGCCTGGTATCCCACGCCGCAGTTCGCGAGCCTGGGGCTG
>NZ_LZMG01000075.1:0-23462 GCF_001673615.1 Mycobacterium sp. 1245499.0 | reverse complement strand
TGAGCCTGTCGGGCACCGCGAGTTTCCGCAACGCGCACGCGCTGCGCGAAGCCGTTCCGCTGATACCGCCTGAACAGCTGTTGGTGGAGACCGATGCGCCATTCTTGACACCCCATCCCTATCGGGGGACGGCGAATGAACCGTATTGCCTTCCTTATACTGTTCGGGCGATCGCCGAGCTGGTGGATCGCCACCCGGAAGAGCTGGCCGAGATAACGACGAGTAATGCTCAACGGGTGTACGGATTGGTCACAGTGTGAGGTAAACGACCAGGCGATTTGGTTTAAATTCGCCGCGTCGGAGTTGCCCAACCTTGACCGGTTCGTTACCGTCTTGTGATCGAACGGTTGGGCCTACGGGCCCTTAATTTGTGACTTGCTGCCGAATGAGTGGGTTGTTGAGGGTTGGGTAACGCGCGTTGAGTGTATTGACAAAACTTCATCAGAATCCTTCGCCGATGTTGCGGCTCGTGGTCGGAGGGCTGCTGGTAGTCCTGGCATTCGCGGGCGGATACGCGGTATCGGTGTGCAAGACGGTCACGCTGACCGTCGACGGGGTGGCCATGAAGGTCACCACCATGAAGTCCCGGGTCATCGACGTTGTCGAAGAGAACGGTTTCGCCATCGACGAGCGTGACGACCTGTACCCCGCCGGTGATGTCACGGTGCACGACGCCAGCAAGATCGTGCTGCGGCGCAGCCGCCCCCTGCAGATCTCGCTGGACGGCCATGACACCAAGCAGGTGTGGACCACCGCTTCCACCGTCGACGAGGCGCTGGCCCAGCTGGCGATGACCGACACCGCCCCGGCCGCGGCCAACCGCGGCAGCCGCGTTCCGCTGGCCGGGATGGCGCTGCCCGTCGTCAGTGCCAAGACCGTCCGCATCAACGACGCGGGTGCGATCCGCACGGTGCACCTGGCGGCACCGAACGTCGCCGGCCTGCTGAGCGCCGCCGGCGCGCCGCTGCTCGACAGCGACCAGGTGGTGCCGGCCGCGTCGGCGCCCATCGTCGACGGCATGGAAGTTCAGGTGACGCGTAACCGGATCCAGCAGGTGACCGAGCGGATCCCGCTGCCCCCCAACGCCCGTCGCATCGAAGATCCGGGCCTGAACATGAGCCGCCAGGTCGTCGAGGATCCAGGCAGCCCGGGCACGCAGGACGTCACCTTCTCGGTGGCCACGGTCAACGGCGTCGAGACCGGCCGGCTGCCGATCGCCAACACGGTGATCACGCCCGCCCGCGACTCGGTGGTCCGCATCGGCACCAAGCCCGGCACCGAGGTGCCTCCGGTCAGCGACGGCTCCATCTGGGACGCGATCGCGGGTTGCGAAGCCGGCGGAAACTGGGCTATCAACACCGGAAACGGGTACTACGGCGGTGTGCAATTCGACCAGGGCACGTGGGAGCGAAACGGCGGGTTGCGGTTCGCCGCCCGCGCCGACCTCGCCACCCGCGAGGAGCAGATCACCGTCGCCGAGGTGACCCGTGAGCGCCAGGGTTGGGGTGCGTGGCCAGTGTGCAGCGGAAGAGCTGGTGCGCGCTGACCATCCGGCTACTCGGGCGCACCGAGATCAGGCGGTTGGCCAAAGAACTCGAATTTCGGCCACGGAAATCGCTGGGCCAGAATTTCGTCCACGACGCCAACACGGTGCGCCGGATAGTCTCGACCTCCGGGCTCAGCCGGGCTGATCACGTCCTGGAAGTCGGGCCGGGTCTGGGGTCGCTGACCCTGGCCCTGCTCGACCGTGGCGCCGCCGTGACGGCCGTCGAGATCGACCCGGTGCTGGCCGAACGGCTGCCCCAGACCGTCGCCGAGCATTCCAACAGCGAGAGCCAGCGTCTGACGGTGATCAACCGCGACGTCCTGACCCTCCGCCGCGACGAGGTGGCCACTGGGCCGACCGCCGTGGTCGCGAACCTGCCGTACCACGTCGCCGTCCCGGCGCTGTTGCACCTGCTCGCCGAGTTCCCGTCCATTCGCACCATGACGGTGATGGTGCAGGCCGAGGTCGCCGAGCGGCTGGCCGCCGAGCCCGGCGGCAAGGAGTACGGCGTGCCCAGCGTCAAGGTGCGCTTTTTTGGCCAGGTTCGTCGTTGCGGCATGGTGTCGCCGACGGTCTTCTGGCCGATCCCGCGGGTCTACTCCGGGCTGGTACGCATCGACCGGTACGCGACCTCGCCATGGCCCACCGACGAGGGCTTCCGGCGCCAGGTCTTCGCACTGATCGACATCGCGTTCGGGCAGCGCCGCAAGACGTGCCGCAACGCGTTCGTGGACTGGGCCGGCTCGGGCAACGAATCGGCGGATCGGTTGCTGGCGGCCAGCATCGACCCGGCGCGCCGCGGCGAGACGCTGTCGATCGACGACTTCGTGCGGTTGCTGCAGCGCTCCGCGGATCGATCCCACGCCACGCCCGAGGCGACTCCCCGCATCGCCGAACAGGGCGCCTCGGCCGGCTGACGGTAAGCCGCCGAAGGCGCCGTTGCGTGTGGTTGGCTCCGAGCAGCGATAGTCTGCTGCGGTGGCTGAGAATGTCTGACGGCAATACCGCCGCGCAGTGGGTGCCCACCGGGTCGGTCACCGTTCGGGTGCCCGGAAAAGTCAACCTCTACTTGGCGGTCGGTGACCGCCGCGAGGACGGCTACCACGACCTGAACACGATTTTTCAGGCCGTGTCGCTGCTCGACGAGGTGACGGTCCGCAACGCCGACGTGCTGTCGCTCGACATCGTCGGCGAGGGCGCCGAGAAGCTGCCCACCGACGAACGCAACCTCGCCTGGCAGGCCGCCGAGCTGATGGCCGAACACGTCGGCCGGGCGCCGGACGTGTCGATCATGATCGACAAATCCATTCCGGTGGCCGGCGGCATGGCCGGGGGCAGCGCCGACGCGGCGGCCGTGCTGGTCGCGATGAACTCGCTGTGGGAACTCAACGTGCCCCGCCGCGACCTGCGCATGCTGGCCGCGCGGTTAGGCAGCGATGTGCCGTTCGCGCTGCACGGCGGCACCGCGTTGGGCACCGGTCGCGGCGAGGAGTTGGCGACGGTGTTGTCCCGCAACACCTTTCATTGGGTACTGGCGTTCGCCGACGGAGAGCTGCTGACGCCGGCGGTGTTCACCGAATTGGACCGGCTCCGCGAGGCGGGCGATCCGCCGCGGCTGCCCGCGCCCGGGCCGGTGCTGGCCGCCCTGGCCGCCGGCGATGCCGAGCGGTTGGCCCCGCTGCTGGGCAATGAGATGCAGGCGGCGGCCGTGAGCCTGAACCCGGGGCTGCGCCGGACGTTGCGCGCGGGGGTGGCGGCCGGGGCGCTGGCAGGCATCGTGTCCGGGTCGGGCCCGACGTGCGCCTTCCTGTGCGCGTCGGCGGCCGCGGCGGTCGACGTCGGCACCGAGGTGTCCGGGGCGGGCGTGTGCCGCACGGTGCGGGTGGCCAGCGGGCCGGTGGCCGGCGCGCGCGTGGTTCCCGCGCCCACCGAAGTGTGAATCTTTTCCCATTTTGCGCATTGGTTTGGCGCGTCCCTAAGAGGAGTTTAAGATGATCCGCGGTGACGGGATCCGTTGAGCAAGATCACTTAATTGCATCGTCCGCCGGGCGCTCCGGCGGACGATTAATTCATGGGCCCCGCCGAGTTTTCCCGGGCCCGTTTCGCGCTCATCGGGCCGGCGACCGCCGCCTCGTCATGGCGGGTGTGGACGCATCATCGATCCGAGACCTAACCGCCGCCCAACCGTGTTTACGTGCTTGCGGCGAAGTGTTGGCCACCGGGCGGAACATGAGATTCCGGGCGTTGGGACGAGGGCTGGAACCGAGGAGGACTCTGTGAGCAGGTTTACCGAGAAGATGTACCGCAATGCCCGGTCCGCGACGACGGGCATGGTCACCGGTGAACCCCACGAACCGGTCCGCCACACCTGGGGCGAGGTCCACGAGCGCGCGCGCCGCATCGCCGGCGGCCTGGCCGCCGCCGGCATCGGGCCCGGCGACGCGGTCGGCGTGCTCGCCGGTTATCCGGTGGAGATCGCGCCGACGGCGCAGGGCCTGTGGATGCGCGGGGCCAGCCTGACCATGCTGCACCAGCCCACGCCGCGCACGGACTTGGCCGTGTGGGCCGAGGACACCATGAACGTCATCGGCATGATCGAGGCGAAGGCCGTCGTCGTCTCGGAGCCCTTCCTGGTGGCCATTCCGGTGCTGCAGGAGAAGGGAATCCAGGTCGTCACCGTCGCTGACCTGCTCGCCGCGGAGCCGATCGACCCCGTCGAGGTCGGCGAGGACGCGCTCGCGCTGATGCAGCTGACGTCGGGGTCCACCGGATCCCCCAAGGCGGTGCAGATCACCCACCGCAACATCTACTCCAACGCCGAGGCGATGTTCATCGGCGCCCGGTACGACGTCACCAAGGACGTCATGGTCAGCTGGCTGCCCTGCTTCCACGACATGGGCATGGTCGGCTTCCTGACCATCCCCATGTACTTCGGCGCCGAGCTGGTCAAGGTCACCCCGATGGACTTCCTGCGCGACACGCTGCTGTGGGCCAAGCTCATCGACAAGTACAAGGGCACCATGACCGCGGCGCCCAACTTCGCCTACGCGCTGCTGGCCAAGCGGTTGCGCCGCAACGCCAAGCCCGGCGACTTCGACCTGTCCACACTGCGGTTCGCGCTGTCCGGCGCCGAGCCCGTCGAACCCGCCGACGTCGAGGACCTGCTGGATGCCGGCGCGCCGTTCGGCCTGCGGCCCTCGGCGATCCTGCCCGCCTACGGCATGGCCGAAACCACGCTGGCCGTGTCGTTTTCGGAGTGCAACGCCGGTCTGGTCGTCGACGAGGTCGACGCCGACCTGCTGGCCGCGCTGCGCCGCGCCGTCCCGGCCACCAAGGGCAACACCCGCCGGCTGGCCACGCTCGGGCCGCTGTTGCAAGACCTCGAGGCGCGCATCATCGACGAGAACGGCGACGTGATGCCCGCCCGCGGCGTGGGCGTCATCGAGCTGCGCGGCGAGTCGCTGACGCCCGGCTACCTCACCATGGGCGGTTTCATCTCGGCCCAGGACGAGAACGGCTGGTATGACACCGGTGATTTGGGCTACCTGACCGAGGAGGGCCACGTCGTGGTCTGCGGCCGCGTCAAGGACGTCATCATCATGGCGGGCCGCAACATCTATCCCACCGACATCGAGCGTGCCGCCTGCCGCGTCGAGGGCGTGCGGCCCGGCTGCGCCGTTGCGGTGCGGCTGGACGCCGGCCACTCCCGCGAGACGTTCGCCGTGGCGGTGGAGTCCAACGCCTTCCAGGACCAGGCCGAGGTGCGCCGCATCGAGCACCAGGTCGCCCGGGAGGTGGTGGCCGAGGTCGACGTGCGGCCGCGCAACGTGGTGGTGCTCGGGCCGGGCACCATTCCGAAGACGCCGTCGGGCAAGCTGCGCCGGTCGACCTCCGTCAGCCTGGTCACCTAGCCCGGCGAGCAGACACAAAAGCACGCAAAGCTGCGGCGTGTCGGGTGCTTTCGCGTCTGCTCGCGGTGGCCGGGCTACCAGGCGTGAACCTGGTTCTGCGCGGGCTCTAGCCCCACGTCGATCAGCAACTCGGTGGCATCGGCGGCCTGCTCGCAGATGGTGGGAACCTCGGCGCGCTCGGCGGCGCTGAAGGCTTCCAACACGAACGCCGCCGGGTCCTTGCGTCCCGGCGGGCGGCCGATACCGATGCGGACCCGTTGAAAGTCCTTGCTGCCCAAGGCGTTAGCGACCGAGCGCAGACCGTTGTGGCCGCCTTCGCCGCCGCCGACCTTGAGCCGGATGCGGCCAAAGTCCAAGTCGAGGTCGTCGTGGATGACGATGAGGTCGCCCGGTGCCACCGAGTAGAACCTCGCCAACGGGCCGACCTGACGGCCGGATTCGTTCATGTAGCAGCGCGGCTTGGCCACCACCACCGAGCGCCCGGCGAGCCGGCCGCTGACGATCTCGGCGCCGGACCGCTTGTGCGCCTTGAACTTCGAACCCATCCGGGCCGCGAGCAGGTCGGCGACCATGAACCCGACGTTGTGCCGGGTCCGGGCGTAGTTGTCTCCGGGATTGCCCAGGCCGACCACCAGCAACGGCTCGGCCACGTTGTGATCCGCCTACTCGGACTCGGCTTCGGCGGCCTCGTCGTCGCCGGCCTCGGCCTCTGCTTCGCCCTCGGCGGCCGCGGCTTCCTCGGTGACCTCGCCCGCGCCCTCGGCTTCGAGCTCCTCTGCCGTCGGCGCGGTGACCACGTTGACCACCAGGGTCTCGGGGTCGGAGATCAGGTTGACGCCGCTGGGCAGGGTGATCTGTCCGGCCGTGAACTGGGTGCCGGGCTCGGCGCCCTCGACCGACACCGTCAGCTGCTCGGGAATCGACAGGGCCTCGGCCTCGATCTCGATGGCGCTGGCTTCCTGGGTCACCAGCGTGCCGGGCACGGCCTCGCCCTCCACCACAACGGTGACCTCGACGACGACCTTCTCGCCGCGACGCACGACCAGCAGGTCGGCGTGCTGAATGGTGCGGCGGATGGGGTGGATGTCGAGCGACTTGGTCAGGGCCAACTGCTCGGAGCCCTCGATGTCGAGGGTCAGCACGGCGTTGGTGCCGGCGTGGCGCAGCACCGCGGCGAAGTCGTGGCCGGGCAGCTCCAGGTGCTGCGGGTCGGTGCCGTGGCCGTAGAGGACGGCCGGGATCTTGCCGTCGCGGCGGGCTCGCCGGGACGCACCCTTGCCGGTCTCGCCGCGAACGGCGACCTTCAACTGGTTGAGTGCTTGCTTGGCCATCGTGTCGCTCCTGTGTGCTCGCCTATGTGTCGGGGCACGGCCGGGGTCGCGACGATTCGTCGGTCTCCGTCGATAACGGTGCTGGTCAGCCAGCCACCCTCGCCGTGACGCCCGGCCAGGTTAGCGCATCCGCACCTCAGAGGGGAAATTTGGTCTTGGTGAGCTGCTCGGACAGCGACCACAGCGCCGCGGCGGTGGCGGTGTCCCGGGCGCGGCGGCTGCGCGCGACCGGTTGGGTGCGCCCCATCTGGCCGAAGCGGGGGCCCACGAAGGTGTCCCCGGGCAGATCCTGGGACGCCGCGTACAGCGTTTGGCGGGCGCCGAAGTCGGCGTTGGTGGCGACCACCCGGGTGACGGCCGACATCAGCGTGTCACCGAGTTTGCGCCCGGAGGCGCCCTGCAGGTTGGTGTGCGAGTAGCCGGGGTGGGCGGCGATCGCGCGCAGCGGGGAGCCGGCGGCGGTCAGGCGGCGCTGCAGTTCGCTGGTGAACAGCAGGTTGGCGAGCTTGGACTGGCTGTAGGCCAGCCACGGCGAGTACCGCCGGTGCTGCCAATTCAGGTCGTCGAGGTTGATGCTTCCCGGCCAGTGCGCCATCGACGACACCGTGACCACCCGATCCGTGAGCTTGGGCAGCAGCAGGTTGGTCAGCGCGAAATGGCCGAGGTGATTGGTGCCGATCTGGGTTTCGAAGCCGTCGACCGTCAGCGCGAAGGGGGCGGCCATGATGCCGGCGTTGTTGATCAGCACGTCGGCCCGGCTCACCCCGTCGGCGAACCGGTGCACCGACGACAGGTCCTGCAGGTCGAGCTCACGCACCTCGACCTGGCCGGCCATCTGGCGGGCGGCGGTCTCGCCCTTGCGGATGTTGCGCACGGCCATGATGATCGTGGCCCCTCGTCGCGCCAGCTCGCGGGCGGTCACGAAGCCCAGCCCGCTGTTGGCGCCGGTGATGATGACGGTCCGTTCGGCGAACGACGGGAGATCTGCGGCGGTCCAGCCAGTCATGACTGAACAGTAGCGACATCGAACTCCAGCGGCAGGGTCATGGGCCCGGTGATTCCGCTGATCGCCTTCCATGGGGCCGGGCCGGTGCGGCGGGGGTTGGGCATGCGTCGGGTGATCACCCGCAGCGCCTCGGTCAGTTCCAGGCGCGCGAGGTGCGCGCCGAGGCAGTAGTGCACACCGCCGCCGAAGGTGAGCATCGCCGGAGGGTCCTCGCGGGTGATGTCGACGCGCTTGGGCCGGTCGTACACGCTCGCGTCGCGGTTGGCCGCGGCGGTGTTGGCCAGCACCAGAGTGCCGGCCGGAATGCAGACTCCGGCCAGCTCGACGTCTTCGGCCGTCTGCCGAATCGTGCCGAAAATGATTGGGGAGTAACGCATCAGCTCATGGATCGCGTTCGAAGCGAGCTCGGGGTGCTCGGCAAGCAAGGCCCACTGATCGGGATGGTCGGCCAGCGTCTGCACCGCGGCGGCCAGCTGGTTGCGCGTGGTGTCGGTACCGGCGCCGAGCAGGGTCGCGCACAGCATGAGTAGCTCGTCGTGGGTCAGCCGGTCACCGTCGTCTTCGGTGCGGATGAGCTCGGAGATCAGGTCGTCGGACAGCGATGCGCGTCGCCGGGCGATCAGCTCCTCGAGATAGGCGTCGAGCTGATCCCACGCGGCCAGGATCGCCGGGCCGTCCTCGGCGACGTTCCAGTCGAAGATCTTCTTGATGTCATCGGTCCAGTCGCTGAACAAGTGCCAGTCCTCGGGCGGTGCGCCCAGCAGCGCGCAGATGACCGGCGTGGGGTAGCGGCGGGCGATGTCGGAGACGACGTCGCAGTGGCCCGCGGCCGTGAGCGGCTCGACCAGGCCGGTGATGATCTCGATGACCAGGGTGCGCAGCCGCTCGGCGCCCCGGGGGGCGAAGGCCTTGGACACCAGGCGGCGCAGCCGGTGATGCGCGTCGCCGTCGAGGCCGAGGATATTGCTGATCGCCCGGTCCCACAGCGGGCCGGAGGTGACGCCCTGCAGGTCGAGCCCGAGGCCGCGCGCGGTGACGAATCTGCTGTCGCGCAACACGGTTCGAACCAGTTCGTAGCTGAGCACTTCCGGCCCGTGCGGGCCGATGGCGATCGGCGACAGCTCGCGGGCGGCGTCGATGATGCGGTGCGCGTCGTCGGGGTCGGTGAGGTGGTCGTAGGCAATGACGGGCAGGCCGGCGTCGAAAACGTTCGGGCGGGTGGTCGTTTGGGCGATTGTCATCGGGGTCTCCTCGGTCGGGTTTAGTCGACTATCCGGCCCGGCGCGGCGAAGACCATCCGCCGCGGCGCGCATATCTGCGCACCCGGGGGTCGTAGATCCGGATGCCCGCCCGTGGTGGATCTGCGCGCATTGGCCGATGTTTTGCCCCGTCGAGGGCGTAATCCTGGCTAACATGAGCCAACACGCGGAGATAACGCCGCTAACCTGGGACGATTTGGGCGTGGTCGAGTTGCTGCCGACCGGCACGGTGACATTGCTGCTGGCCGATGTCGAGGGCTCGACGCGGCTGTGGGAAACGCAACCCACACAAATGACCGACGCGCTGGCTCAGCTGAACAAAATCGTGAACGAGTCGGTCGCGGCGCATGACGGGGTGCGCCCGCTCGAACAGGGTGAGGGCGATAGCTTTGTGGCCGCCTTTGCCCGGGCATCGGATGCGGTGGCGTGTGCGCTGGAGTTACAGCGCGCCCCGTTGGCGCCCATCCGGGTACGCATCGGCATACACACCGGTGAAATCCAATTGCGCGACGACGCCAACTACGCGGGCCCGACGATCAATCGCACCGCGCGGTTGCGCGATCTCGCGCACGGAGGGCAGACCGTGTTGTCGGGCGCGACCGAATCGATGGTGGTGGACCGGCTGCCCGACGGCGTGTGGCTCGCCGACCTGGGTAGCTACCCGTTGCGCGATGTACCGCGTCCGGAGCGTGTTGTCCAAGTGTGCCACCCGGATCTGCGCAATGACTTCCCGCCGCTTCGGGTGCGCACTGTGGTTGCGTCGCACAACCTTCCGGCACAGCTAACCAATTTTATCGGGCGCCAAGAGCAAATGAGGGAGTTGGAGCAACTGGTTGGCGGCAACCGGCTGGTCACCTTGACCGGCGCGGGCGGCGCGGGCAAGACCAGGCTTTCCGTGGAAGTCGCCGCTGCACTTAATGGCGAATTTTCCGATGGGATCTGGTACGTCGACCTGGCCCCCATCACCAATTCCGCTGTGGCGCCATTGACAGTCGCCCGCACCTTAGGGCTGCCCGATCAGCCTGGCCGCTCCACGATGGACCTGCTCTTACGGTTCTTCGGCGACAAACGGATGTTGCTGGTGCTGGACAACTGTGAGCATCTGCTCGACGCATGCGTGGCGATGGTCGTCGAGTTACTTGCGGCATGCCCACATCTGGCGATTCTGACGACCAGCCGGGAACCGCTCGGAGTGGCCGGCGAACTGACGTGGCGGGTCCCTTCACTGTCTCTCAACGACGAAGCGATCGAGCTGTTCACCGACCGTGCCCGTCGGGCGCGCCCCGGGTTCGTTGTGGACAAGGACAACACCGCGCAGGTGACCGAAATCTGCGCCCGCTTGGATGGCATGCCACTGGCAATCGAGCTTGCCGCGGCACGGGTTCGCGCGCTGTCGCCTGACCAGATCTTGGACAGCCTGCATGACCGCTTCCGTCTGTTGACCGGAGGCGCACGAACCGCGGTGCGGCGCCAGCAGACGCTGCGGGCCTCGGTGGACTGGTCGCATGCGCTGCTCACCGAGCCTGAGAAGGTGCTGTTTCGAAGGCTGGCGGTGTTCGCCGGTGGCTTCGACCTCGATGCCGCCCAATCCGTCGGCGCCGACGGCGAGGTGGAGCGGTATCAATTGCTGGACCAGCTGAGCCTCTTGGTCGACAAATCTTTGGTAGTCGCCGACGACACCGGCACCGGCATGCGATACCGCTTGCTGGAAACCGTACGCCAGTACGCGCAAGAAAAACTCGGCGAGTCCGGCGAGGCCGACCAGGTGCGCACCCGCCACCGCGACTACTACACCACCAGGGCTATCGCATTCGGGACTCAGGGGCTGGCCGGTGTCGATCCGCTATTACGTTGGGCGCAACGGGAAATCGAGAATCTACGAACCGCTTACGGCTGGAGCCGAGAGAACTCGGACATCGAAACAGCGATGCGGCTGATCCTTTCGCTGCAACCACTGTGGTTGCGGGCCGGCCGCGTCGGTGAAGCACTGGCGGGTTTGGACGCTGTCTTGACTGACGAAGGGCCCTTGCCTATCACACCTGCCGTGCGGGCAGGTGCGGTGATCGAGCGGCAGTTCCTCGCTGCTTGGTTGGGCCTTCCAACGGAATTGAGTGCTGCACAGGACGCATTGGGCGTCGCTCGTCAGCTCAACGACCCGGCATTGATCACCCGCGCCCTCATCACATGCGGGATGAGCGCCGTCTACACGCCCGATGTGGTCCAGCGCTACTTCGCCGAAGCAACCGAACTGGTCCGCGCGGCTGGAGACCGGTGGACTCTATGCCAAATCTTGAGCCACCAGGCGACGGTTGGCGCCATGTCCGGTGAACCGACCGCAGCACGTGCGGCCGCCGAGGAAGGACGCGACCTCGCCGATGCGCTCGGCGATCGGTTCTACTCACGGAACTGCCGAACCTGGCTCGTCGTAGCGCTGATGATGCAGGGAAACCTTGCCGAAGCGGCCGAAATCGCACGTTGCTTGGCTATAGAGGCCGCGGAGGCCGGGGATGTGTTGATGAATGCTTATGGATGCCTGGTGCATGGCGTGGTACTGGCCCGCCAAGGGCACGGGCCGGCCGCACACGCAGCGGGGCAATCCGCGGGGGTAGCCGCAGAGGTGCTGGGTGGAGTTTCCGAAGACTCGGTGTACGCGGTCCTGGCTGACGCCGCGTTGGCCTCCGGTGATGGGTCTTCGGCAATGCGGTTCTGCGAGATGGCATGGGAGCACAGCAATCCGCTGCGGGAAGTGTTCACCAGATCCACCGCCCCGCTCGCCCAGGCGGCCTTAGCAAGCGGTGATGTGCCCACAGCGCGCCGCTGGGCCGACGAGAACATTGCACTGACACCGGGCTGGCAACGAGTGCCGGCGCTGGTAGTACGCGCCTACATTGCGATGGCCCAAGGTGACCCGGGGCAGGCCGAGCGTGACGCTCACGAGGCTCTCACGATCGCCGACGGCACCCGCGGATATTTGCATGTTGACGACGCCTTGGAATGTCTTGCCCGCTTGGCCGCCGCCAACGGCAGTCACCAGCACGCGGCGCGTCTGTTGGGCGCAGCGGAGACCATACGGCAGCGGATGGACCACCCTCGCTTCCCGATGTATGAGACAGGGTACGCGTCCACCGTGGCGAAGATCCGGGAAGCACTGGAACAGACAGACTTTGACGCCGCCTGGGCCGAGGGGGCCGCTTTATCCACCGAGGAAGCGATCGCCTACGCCCAACGTGGCCGCGGCGAGCGGAGGCGCCCGGCCACCGGCTGGGACTCCCTGACTCCGATGGAAACCGATGTGGTGCGCCTGGTGCAGGAAGGCTTGGGCAACAAGGAGATCGGGGCCCGGCTGTTCATCTCACCGCGCACCGTGCAGACCCACCTGACGCACGTCTACGCCAAGCTCGGCCTGACGTCCCGGGTCCAGCTCGTTCAAGAAGCCGGTCGCCGCGCTTGAATCACTTTGCCGCGACCACGAATCCGTTGATGATCGTGTTGATGTCGGTTGACTGCGCGGCGGCCTGATCGGCGAAGCCGGTGATGGTCAGCTGCACCAGGTACCGCTGGTGGGCGGGTGGCGATCCGGTCGCGATGACGATGCGGTTCCAGCTGTGCAGCCGCATGCCACCCTCGAGGTCGTAGCTGCCCTGGATCATCGAGGAGGGAAAGCCGTTGTAGGGCGCGCCGGAGGCGTCCAGCTGCTTGAAGTTCGGGAACAGTTGCGCGTCGTCGTTGCCGTGCTTGATCACCTGGGCCGGGTCGAACTCGCCGTTGAGCTTGAACACCACCAGGCGCGCCGTCGGAAATTTGCCGCCTTGGGAGATGATCAGCGTTTGTGGGCTGATGTTCGGGCTGGTGAACGGCGACCAGCCCGGCGGTGTCGGTATCGACACCGTCAGGTCGGGCAGCGAACCCGGTGCCACCGGTTCCCCGGTCACCCCGATGCCCTGCAGATACTGCGACAACGGAACCGGCTTCTCGGCCGGCTTGGTCGTCGTCGCCGTCGACGTCGTCGACAGGATCGATTGGTAGTCAGTCGGTTTCGGTGCACAGCCGCCGGACGAGAAAGCCGCCGCAATCATCGCGGCAGCGGCCATGCGCCGGCCGAGCCGAGTCACAGAATCTCGCGGACCGCGTCGATCGGGCGGGCCAGCCGAGTGCCCTTCGGGGTGACGACGAAGGGGCGTTCGATGAGGATGGGGTGTTCGACCATGGCGTCGAGCAACTGATCGTCGGTGGCGTCGGCGAGGTTGAGCTCGTCGTAGAGGGATTCCCGCTTGCGCACCGCGGTGCGCACGTCGATGCCGGCGTCGCGGATCATCTTCACCAGCTCGCCACGCGACGGCGGGGTCTTGAGGTATTGGACGACGGTGGGCTCAATGCCGTTGTCGCGCAACAGGTCCAGCGTCTTGCGGGAGGTGCTGCATTTGGGGTTGTGGTAGATGACAGAGTCGGCCATCTAGGCGTCTCCGTCGAAAAGCCCTGTGACCGAGCCGTTTTCGAAGACGGCGCGGATGGTGCTGGCCAGCAGCGGCGCGATCGACAGCACCGTGAGCTGCGGGAAGCGCTTCTCCTCGCCGATGGGCAGGGTGTTCGTCACGATCACTTCCCGGGCGCCGCAGGCGGCCAGCCGCTCGGCGGCCGGATCGGAGAGCACGCCGTGGGTCGCCGCGATGATCACGTCACCGGCGCCCTCGTCGCGCAGCAACTTGACCGCGCCGGCGATGGTGCCACCGGTGTCGATCATGTCGTCGATCAGCACGCAGGTGCGGCCGGCCACCTCGCCGACGACGCGGTTGGACACCACCTGGTTGGGCACCCGCGGGTCGCGGGTCTTGTGGATGAAGGCCAGCGGGACGCCGCCCAGCGCGTCGGCCCATTTCTCGGCGATGCGCACCCGGCCGGAGTCGGGCGAGACGACCACCATGTTGCCGTCGGGGTAGTTGTCGCGGATGTAGCCGGTCAGCAGATTCTGTCCCCGCATGTGGTCGACGGGTCCGTCGAAGAAGCCCTGGATCTGGTCGGTGTGCAGGTCGACGGTAACGATCCGGTCCGCGCCCGCGGTCTTGAGCAGGTCGGCGACCAGCCGCGCCGAGATCGGCTCGCGACCCCGGTGCTTCTTGTCCTGCCGGGCGTACGGGTAGAACGGCATGACGGCGGTGATCCGCTTGGCGCTGCCCCGCTTGAGGGCGTCGATCATGATCAGCTGTTCCATCAGCCAGTTGTTGACCGGATCCGGCGCCGACTGCAGGACGAACGCGTCGCAGCCGCGCACGGATTCGTGGAACCGCACGAAGATCTCGCCGTTGGCGAACTCGCGCGCCGTCTGAGCGGTGACGTGGACGTCGAGCTCCTTGGCCACCTGCTCCGCCAGCTCCGGATGCGCACGGCCGGAGAAGAGCATCAAATTTTTGCGGTTATCGGTCCAGTCGTGGCTCAACGCACTGCCCTCGCCATATCGGGGTGGGGAATGGAACGCCCCATCGTACGAGGCGAATCGTACGGAAATGTGGCCGGGTTGCCAGCGAACGAATGCACGGTGTCTAGTCGGCTTCTGGCGCGGGGCCCGCTGTGGCGGTTTGACCGGCGGCTTTCTCGGCGGCCTCGGCCGCTTGCGCGGCCGCACTGCCGGGGCGCTTGCGCCGCACCCAACCCTCGATGTTGCGCTGCGGACCGGCGGAGACCGCCAGGGTCCCGGGTGGGACGTCGTTGCGCACCACCGTGCCCGCGCCGGTGTAGGCGCCGTCGCCGACCGTCACCGGCGCCACGAACATGGTGTCCGAGCCGGTGCGCACGTGCGAGCCGATGGTGGTCCGCCGCTTCGATTCGCCGTCGTAGTTGACGAACACGCTGGACGCGCCGATGTTGCTGTGTTCGCCGATGTCGGCGTCCCCGACGTAGGTCAGGTGCGGCACCTTGGACCCGGTGCCGATGGTGGCGTTCTTGGTCTCGACGAACGCCCCGAGCTTGCCGTCGTCGCCCAGCACAGTGCCCGGCCGCAGGTAGGTGAAGGGGCCGACGGTCGCGCCGGCCCCGATGGACGACGACGTGCCGTGGGTGCGCACCACCGAGGCGCCGTCACCGACGCTGACGTCGGTCAGGGTGGTGTCCGGCCCGACGACGCAATGCGCGCCGACCTGGGTGCGGCCCAGCAGCTGCGTGCCCGGGTGGACGACGGTGTCGCGACCGATCGTGACGTCGACGTCGATCCAGGTGGTGGCGGGGTCGACGACGGTGACGCCGGCCATCTGGTGGGCCGCGATGATGCGGCGGTTGAGCTCGGCGCCCAGCTGGGCGAGCTGGACGCGGTTGTTGACGCCGGCCACCAGCGCGCTGTCGTCGACGTGGCGGGCGTGGATGGCCAGGCCGTCGCCGCGCAGGATGGCGATGACGTCGGTCAGGTAGAGCTCCTGCTGGGCGTTGTTGGAGCTCAACCGGTTCAGCGCCGAGCGCAGCGCCGCGGTGTCGAAGGCGTAGACGCCCGCGTTGACCTCGCGTATCTCGCGCTGCGAGGGCGTGGCGTCGGCGTGTTCCACGATCGCCATCACCTCGTTGTCCTGCGTGCGCAAGATGCGGCCGTAGCCGCTCGGGTCGCTCACCGTCGTGGTCAGCACCGTGACCGCGGCCGGCGCGGCGCTGTGGCTGGCGATCAGGTCGGCCAGGGTGTCGGCGTCGAGCAGCGGGGTGTCCCCCGAGGTGACGACGAGCACTCCGGCGTAGTCGGCGGGCAGTGCGGACAGCCCGCACAGGACCGCGTCGCCGGTGCCGCGGGGCCGGTCCTGCAGCGCCACGTCGATGGGACGTCCCAGGGCGTCGGCCCAGTCGGCGACCAGCGGTGCGATGCGCTCGTGGTCGTGGCCCAACACGACGGCCAGGTGCTGGGGGGCCACCTTGGCGATCGCGTGCAGCAGGTGGGCCAGCATGCTGCGCCCACCGATGGTGTGCAGGACTTTCGGGGTGTCCGACCGCATCCGGGTGCCGGGCCCGGCCGCTAGCACCAGGACCGCGGTGTCACCAGGAGACGACATCGACCCTCCTCGTTGGGTTTGTCCGCGCGGGCTGCGCGCGTCAAGCGCCGACACGCCGTCAAGCGTGTCACCTCAGCTGCGGTGAAGGCAAAAACCGAGCCGTAGAACGACTCTTCAGGTCAACCCGTCGAGTGTGGGCCCTGCGTAGGGAAACTGTGGTCGTTTCATGCCTAGGCCCCACGCTCGATGCGGACGAAGCTCCGTCGCCAGGACTCGAACCTGAACTATCTGAACCAAAATCAGAGGTGCTGCCGATTACACCACGACGGATCGCTAACCCACGGCGAGCGGCGGGTTGGGACCGCTCGCGCCAAGATGACTTTAGTCCGACGACGGTGCGGGCCGCTTGCGGGCTGAGACGGAGTCGGACAAATCTAGACCCAGTCCGACGACGGTGCGGGCCGCTTGCGGGCTTTCGACCGATACGCTGATTGACGTGGCCGTGCTGGACCCCCAAACGCAGAAGGACCCGGACAAAGAGGTGCGGGCACCGCGCGCGCGGATGACCGGCACCGAGCGCCGCCAACAGCTGATCGGCATCGCACGCACGCTGTTCGCCGAGCGCGGGTACGAGGGCACCTCGATCGAGGAGATCGCGCTGCGCGCGAACGTGTCCAAGCCGGTCGTCTACGAGCACTTCGGCGGCAAGGAAGGCCTCTACGCCGTCGTCGTCGACCGGGAGATGTCGGCGCTGCTGGACGGCATCACGTCGTCGCTGACCAACAACCGGTCGCGGGTGCGGGTCGAGCGGGTGGCGCTGGCGCTGCTCACCTACGTCGAAGAGCGCACCGACGGGTTCCGGATCATGATCCGCGACTCGCCGGCCGCGATCAGTTCCGGCACCTACTCCAGCCTGCTCAATGACGCCGTCAACCAGGTCAGCTCGATCCTGGCCGGCGACTTCTCCCGCCGCGGCCTGGACCCCGGGCTGGCGCCGTTGTACGCGCAGGCGCTGGTCGGCTCGGTGTCGATGACGGCGCAGTGGTGGCTCGACACCCGCGAGCCGAAGAAGGAAGTGGTGGCCGCGCACCTGGTCAACCTGATGTGGAACGGCCTGACCCACCTGGAAGCCGATCCCCGGCTGCAGGACGAGTAGCCGGCCCGCACGGCTAGCCGCGGTCGCGGGCCAGCAGGTCGGCCACCGTTTCCCGGCGAACCAGTTCGCGGGCCCGGCCGTCCTTGACCGCCACCAGCGCCGGGCGCCCGACCATGTTGTAGTTCGACGCCATGCTGTGGTGATAGGCGCCGGTGCAGGCCACGGCCAGCAGGTCGCCGGGGTGCAGGTCTGCGGGAAGCTCGACGTCGCGGGCGATCTCGTCGCCCGACTCGCAGTGCCGGCCGGCCACCGTGACGCGCTGCTTGAGCCCGAGCGGGTGCCGGTTCGCCAGCGCGACCTCGTAGCGCGCGCCGTACAACGACACCCGCGGGTTGTCGCTCATGCCGCCGTCGACGGCGACGAAGGTGCGGCCGTTGTTCTGCGCCTTGATCGAGGACACCCGATACAGCGTGACACCCGCCCGCCCGCTGATGGCCCTGCCCGGCTCCACCACCACCTGCGGGCGGGGGAAATGCTCGGCGGCACAGGCGTCGTCGAGGGCGTTCTCGATGACATCGGCCAGCTGTTCGAGGTTGAGCTCGTGATCGCCGGGGACGTAGGGGACGGCGTGCCCGCCGCCGATGTTCAGCTCGGTGAGGATGACGCCGTGCCGGGCCCGGATATCGGCCATCGCAGGGATCATGCGGCGGATCGCCTCGCCGTACAGGGCGGGGTCGGTGACCTGGGAGCCGATATGGCAGTGCAGGCCGACGAGGTCGAGGATGGGATGCGCCAGCACGCGCTGCACGGCCTCGGCGGCGTGGTCGCCGGCGAGGGTGAAGCCGAACTTCTGGTCGCTGACGCCGGTGGTGACGGCGCGGTGTCCGTGGATGTCGATGTCGGGGGTTACCCGGATGAGCACCGGCTGGCGCCGCCGCGCCAGACCGGCGAGGTAGGCGATCTCCATGCAGGAATCCAGCACGATGCGCCCCACGCCGACGCGCACCGCTTCACGCAACTCCTCGGGCGATTTGGCGTTGCCGTGCAGGACGATGCGGGCCGGGTCGAAACCACCGGCCAGGGCGACGGCCAGCTCGCCGGCCGAGCAGACGTCGATGCCCAGGCCCTCGTCGCGGGCCCAGCGCGCCACGGCGGTACTCAGCAGCGACTTTCCGGCGTAGACCACCTCGACGCCACGCAACGCCCGCCGGTAACGGCGGGCGCGATGCCGGAAGTCGTTTTCGTCGATGACGTAGGTCGGGGTTCCGAACTCGTCGGCGATGTCGGCCAGGGGTACGCCGCCGACGCACAGCCTGCCCTCCTCGTCGGGGTGGGCGGTGACGGGCCAGATCGCGGGATCGAAACGCGGGGGAGCCGCGTGACCGAGGGACGGCAGGATGTCCAGCAATGTCATGAATTCAACGTGCGCCCGCGGGTAGTCCGGTGGTGCTTTTCTTACGATCCCTTGACGGCGGCGAGCTCAATATTGACGTGGTTCGGTGCGTCCGGCCCTGTCGCGCAGGGCCCCTAGAATGGAATTCATCATGACCGCACCGGGGGCTGCTCGCCCAGAAACCCCGATCGCGGGGCTCGTTGAATTGGCGCTCACCGCGCCGACCTTCCAGCAGCTGATCGACAGCGCGGCCGCGTCGCCGGCCGAGTTGAGCCTGGTGGGTCCAGCCAGCGCACGGCTATTCGTCGCCAGCGCGCTGGCGCGGTTGGGCCCTCTGCTGGTAGTCACCGCGACCGGGCGCGAAGCCGACGACTTGACCGCCGAACTGCGCGGCGTCTTCGGCGACGCCGTTGCGGTGTTCCCGTCCTGGGAAACGCTGCCGCACGAGCGGCTTTCGCCCGGCGTCGACACCGTCGGCGCCCGTTTGACCGTGCTGCGCCGACTGGCCCATCCCGATGACGCGCGGCTGGGCCCGCCGCTGCAGGTGGTGGTGACCGCGGTGCGTTCGCTGCTGCAGCCGATGACGCCGCAGCTGGGCCTCGTGGAGCCGGTCACGCTGACCGTCGGCGCCGAAGTCGAATTCGAGGGCGTGATCACCCGGCTCGCCGAGTTGGCCTACACCCGGGTCGACATGGTGGGCCGGCGCGGTGAATTCGCCGTCCGCGGCGGCATTCTCGACGTCTTCCCGCCGACCGCCGAGCACCCGGTGCGCATCGAGTTCTGGGGTGACGAGGTCAGCGAGATGCGGATGTTCTCGGTCGCCGATCAGCGCTCGATCCCCGAGATCGAGGTCGACACCGTGATCGCGGTCGCCTGCCGGGAACTGCTGCTGACCGATGACGTGCGGCGGCGCGCCGCCGAACTGGCCGCGCGGCACCGCACCACCGAGCCCGCCATCACCGGCAGCGTCACCGACATGCTGGCCAAGATCGGCGAGGGCATTTCGGTCGACGGCATGGAGGCGCTGCTGCCGGTGCTTCGGCCCGGCGAGCACGTGCTGCTCACCGACCAATTGGCCCCGCGCACACCGGTCTTGGTGTGCGACCCCGAGAAGGTCCGCACCCGGGCCGCCGATCTGATCAAGACCGGTAGCGAATTCCTCGAAGCATCGTGGTCGGTGGCCGCGTTGGGTACCGACGCCCCCGTCGACGTGGCGCAGTTCGGCGGGTCGGGATTCGCCGAACTCGACGACGTGCGGGCCGCGGCGGGCCGCGCCGGGCATCCGTGGTGGACGCTGAGCCAGCTGTCCGACGAGTCGGCCGTGGAACTGGAGATCCGGGCGGCGCCGTCGGCGCGCGGGCATCAGCACGACATCGACGGCATCTTCGCGATGCTGCGTGCGCACGTTTCCACCGGCGGCTACGCCGTCGTCGTCGCGCCCGGCGCCGGGACCGCGCACCGCGTGGTGGAACGGCTGGCCGAGTGCGACACCCCCGCCGCCATGCTCGAATCGGGCGCCGCCCCCAAGGCCGGCGTGGTCGGTGTGCTCAAGGGCCCGCTGCACGACGGCGTCATCATCCCCGGCGCCACGTTGGTGGTGATCACCGAGTCCGACCTGACCGGCAGCCGGGTGACGGCCGTCGAGGGCAAACGCCTGGCGGCCAAGCGGCGTAACACCGTCGACCCGTTGGCGCTCACGGCCGGTGATCTGGTGGTGCATGATCAGCACGGCATCGGCCGGTTCGTGGAGATGGTCGAGCGCACTGTCGGCGGCGCTCGGCGCGAGTACCTGGTGCTCGAATACGCGTCGAGCAAGCGGGGCGGCGGGTCCGACAAGCTGTATGTGCCGATGGATTCGCTGGACCAGCTGTCCCGGTACGTCGGTGGGCAGGCGCCGGCGCTGAGCAAGCTGGGCGGCAGCGACTGGACCAACACCAAGACCAAGGCGCGGCGCGCGGTGCGCGAGATCGCCGGCGAGCTGGTGTCGCTGTACGCCAAGCGGCAGGCCAGCCCGGGTCACGCGTTCGGCCCGGACACCCCGTGGCAGGCCGAGATGGAAGACGCGTTCGGCTACACCGAGACCGTCGACCAGCTCACCGCGATCACCGAGGTCAAGTCCGACATGGAAAAGCCGGTCCCGATGGACCGGGTGATCTGCGGCGACGTCGGTTACGGCAAGACCGAGATCGCGGTGCGGGCGGCGTTCAAGGCGGTCCAGGACGGCAAGCAGGTCGCGGTGCTGGTGCCCACCACGCTGCTGGCCGACCAGCATCTGCAGACCTTCACCGACCGGATGACCGGGTTCCCGGTCACGGTCAAGGGCCTGTCCCGGTTCACCGACCCGGCGGAGTCCAAGGCCGTCGTCGAGGGCCTGGCCGACGGATCGGTGGACATAGTGATCGGCACGCATCGGCTGTTGCAGACCGGGGTGCGCTGGAAGGACCTGGGCCTGGTGGTCGTCGACGAGGAGCAGCGGTTCGGCGTCGAGCACAAGGAGCACATCAAGAGCCTGCGCACCCACGTCGACGTGCTGACCATGAGCGCCACCCCGATTCCGCGGACGCTGGAGATGAGCCTGGCCGGCATCCGGGAGATGTCGACCATCCTGACGCCGCCCGAGGAGCGGTATCCGGTGCTGACCTATGTGGGTCCGCACGACGACAAGCAGGTCGCGGCGGCCCTGCGGCGCGAATTGCTGCGCGACGGGCAGGTCTTCTACGTGCACAACCGGGTCAGCTCGATCGACCGGGCGGCGGCCCGGATCCGCGAGCTGGTGCCCGAGGCGCGGGTGGTCGTCGCGCACGGGCAGATGCCCGAGGAACGGCTGGAACGCACGGTGCAGGGGTTCTGGAACCGCGAATACGACATCCTGGTGTGCACCACGATCGTGGAGACCGGCCTGGACATCTCCAACGCGAACACCCTGATCGTCGAGCGCGCCGACACCTTCGGCCTGTCCCAGCTGCACCAGCTGCGCGGCCGGGTCGGCCGCAGCCGCGAGCGCGGCTACGCCTACTTCCTGTATCCGCCGCATTCGCCGCTGACCGAGACGGCGTATGACCGCCTTGCCACCATCGCGCAGAACAACGAGCTGGGCGCGGGCATGGCCGTCGCGATGAAGGACCTCGAAATCCGCGGGGCCGGCAACGTGCTGGGCGTCGAGCAGTCCGGGCACGTCGCCGGCGTCGGCTTCGACCTGTACGTCCGGCTGGTCGGCGAGGCGGTGGAGGCCTACCGGGCCGCCGCCGACGGTCAGACCGTCACCACCGCCGAGGAACCCAAGGACGTGCGGATCGACCTGCCGGTCGACGCGCACCTGCCGCCGGACTACATCGCCAGCGACCGGCTGCGGCTGGAGGGCTACCGACGGCTGGCCGCCGCGGCCTCCGACGCCGAGATCGACGCGGTCGTGGAGGAACTCGTCGACCGATACGGGGCGCTGCCCGAACCGGCCCTGCGGCTGGTCGCGGTGGCGCGGCTGCGGCTGCTGTGCCGCGGCGCCGGCATCACCGAGGTGTCCGCGCCCTCGGCGGCCACGGTGCGGCTGTCGCCGATGACTCTGCCGGATTCGGCGCAGGTGCGGCTCAAGCGGATGTATCCGGCCGCGAACTACCGCGCCACGACGTCCACGGTGTCGGTTCCGATTCCGCGCGCCGGCGGGGTGGGCGCGCCGCGGCTGCGCGATGTCGAGCTGGTGCAGATGGTGGCCAACCTGGTCACGGCACTGCAAGGCAAGCCCCAGACGGACGTTGATATAACGAGCTCAGAACCCGCGAGAAGTGAGGAGCGACGAGCGCGATGACATCCATCGTCGTCTTGTTCGACCCCCGCCGCCCCTCGCTGGTGCCCGTCGAGGCCATCGAGCACCTGACCGGCGAGGTGCAATACACCGAAGAGATGCCCGTCGCGGTTCCCTGGTCGCTGCCCGCGGCGCGCCCGGTGCATTCCGGTGAGGACGCCCCGGTGCTGCTGTCGTCGGATCCCGAGCACCCCGCTGTCACCGCCCGGCTGGCGGCCGGCGCACGGCTGATCTCGGCGCCGGAGACGCCCCGCGGTGAGCGGCTGGTCGACGCGGTGGCGATGATGGACAAACTGCGCACCGCCGGGCCGTGGGAAAGCGAGCAGACCCACGATTCGCTGCGCAGGTTCTTGCTGGAGGAGACCTACGAGCTGCTGGACGCCGTCGGCAGCGGCAACGCCGAGCAGTTGCGCGACGAACTCGGCGACGTGCTGCTGCAGGTGCTCTTTCATGCCCGCATCGCCGAGGATGCGCCGCACTCCGCCTTCACCATCGACGATGTCGCCGCGGCCCTGATGCGCAAACTGGGCAACCGAGTTCCGGGAGTCCTTGCCGGGCAATCGATCTCGCTCGAAGAGCAGTTGGCCCAGTGGGAAGCGCGGAAGGCGGCCGAGAAGCCGCGGAAATCGGTGATGGACGATGTGCACACCGGGCAGCCCGCTTTGGCACTGGCCCAGAAGGTCATCGCCCGCGCCGGCAAAGCGGGCCTTCCCGCCGACCTGATCCCCGGCGAGATCACCTCGGTCTCGGTGTCGGCCGACGTCGATGCCGAAAGTGCGTTGCGGACCGCCGTTCTGGACTTCGTGGAGACGGTCCGCGGAGTCGAGCGGACGATCGCGGCGGCGCGCCGCGGCGCCGGTGTTCCTTCAGCGTTCGACGTGGCCCCGCTCGGTGAGATCTCCGAGCAGGAGTGGCGCGAGCACTGGCCGACCGCGGTACCGGTGGTCGACGATGCGGCGCCGGGGACCGACGGCCAGGCCGACGCGGCCGCCGAGGAGTCCGGCGCCGACGCCGCGGCCGACGACGCCTGACCGGGCCGCCGCCGCCCTTACCGAGGCGCCGTCGCCCACTAATTCGCGCTTTCGGCCGTGAAAGAGAGCGACCGACGGAATGTTTGCCCGATTTGGCCGTCCTGGCTGGGTAACATCGCCGATGAGGG